>QWPO01000036.1 GCA_003669255.1 Planctomycetota bacterium
TCTTGCCGTCTTCCTTGAGCGAGCCGTCCATCATCACGCTGGTGAAGCCGTTGTCGATCGCGCTCTGGCAGGTCACCGGCGAGTTGCCATGATCCTGATGCATGGCGATGGGAATGCTCGGATAGAGCTCAGCCGCGGCGAGCATCAGATGCCGGAGGTAGTTGTCCTGGCTGTAGCTGCGGGCGCCCCGCGAGGCCTGCACGATCACGGGCGAGTCTGTCTCCTTCGCCGCCTCCATGATCGACTGGATCTGCTCCATGTTGTTGACGTTGAACGCAGCGAGTCCGTAGCCGTGTTCGGCGGCGTGGTCGAGCAGGATCCGCATCGGGACGAGGGGCATCGCAGGGTCTCCGGAGGCTGGTGGGCGGGGGCCGTCGGGCCGACGGCGGCGGCGATCATACGGGAAAAGCAGGCGTGGTAGAATCCCGGCACCCGCCTGAGCGAACCCGGGATTTTTCATTCCCCATGGACGTGCGTCCCGTCACCGACCCCATCCGCGGGTTTCTCTACGTGACCGGCGGCTGGGCCTGCCTGGGCCTGGCGGCCCTGGGTGCCGTGCTGCCGTTCCTGCCGACGACGCCGTTCGTGCTCCTGGCGAGCTGGTGCTTCTACCGAGGCTCGCCGCGGATCCATGCCTGGCTGCATCGCTCGCGAACGTTCGGCCCCACGCTCGACGACTGGCAGCACTACCACGGCATCCGGCGGTCGCTGAAGCACCGGGCGATCGTGATGGTGCTCACCGTCGTGGCGGTGAGCCTGTTCCTCAACAGTCTGACCTGGTGGCTGCGGTGGGCGTTTCTCGCCGCCGTGGCCATCGGGCTCTACGTGATCTGGTCGGTGCCCACGCTCCCCGACGACGCCCCGAAGGCGCCGCGGACGATCAGCGGGTGAGCGGCTGATCGGCCGTGATGGTTGCGGTTCGCGTGGTGGTCTCCCCGGCGTCGAGATCAGCGACGAGGTCCTGCAGATCGACCGGCTTGACGGCGAATTGGCCGATGTACGGCCGCGTGTAGGCGAAGAGCACGACGAAGCAGCAACTGATGCCCACCGACACCATGCCCAGCGCCATCCGCCGGGCCCGCCGCGATTCGGCATGGATCAGCCCCACGCCCAGGAGCGTGAGGATGGCGAGGATGCCCACGATGCCCCAGCGGGCTGGTGGCGGACGCGTGGCCGCGATCCGTAGCCGAGTCTCGCGGGCCGTGGCGGCCTGCTTGTAGAGGTCGTGGAGTTCGGTCTGCATCGCGCCATCGGGAAGGGCGTGGATCGCCGTGCGCAGTTCGCGGATCGGGGCTGCGGTCACCCGCGGCGTGAGCAGGTGGGCCAACTGCGGCCACTCGGTGTCCACGGTAAACGCCACAGCGTCACGAAGCGCTGCGTGCAGTCGCGTTGCTTCCGCCGGCGGGGCATCCTCGATCGACTCGGCCATCTCGCGATAGGCGGCGGCCTCGGTGCGGGCCGACTCCTCGGCGAGGCTGTGCTGCTCCCACACCGGGATCGCGATGAACGAGATCAACAGCCCGAAGGCGAGGCCGATCTGCGCGGGCACCTCGGCCTCGAACCGCCCGAGTTTTTGTCCGGTCCGGCCGGCGATCCAGGGCACGAGCCAGCGGTGCACCACATAGGCCAGGGCGCCCCAGTAGGTCAGCAGAAAGAGCACCATCAGCGGCATGGGCAGCGCGAGCAGGTTGTCGAAAAAGGCGGGCAGTCGCGTGATCATCGCACTCCTCCGGAGACGGAACGCACGGGCGGGTCGCGGAGGCTAGCGACCGCGAAAACCGCCTGAAAGGCCGGTTTGGCGTGTCGCCTCGCCTTCCCATCCCTCGCCGAACGCGCCGGTCAGCCAAACGAAAAAGCGTCGGGGACGACTCTTTACACAGACCGTCAGTGCTCGAGCGGGGCGTCGGGCTCGGGGAGCCAGTGCGTGAGGATCACGCCCACGAGGGCATAGGCACCGGCCACGGCGGCGCCCGCCAGGGCGATGCGCACCGGATCGGGAGGCGTGGCGGCTGAGAACGTCAGCGTGAGCCACGCCGCGGCCGTGCCCAGCACACGGCCACCGATGTTGGCGGCAAAGCTCTCGCCGGTACCCCGCAGGTGCGTGGGGAACACGAGCGGAATGTAGTTGCCCCAGAAGCTGAACTGGGCCACCGTGAGCAGGCCTGCCGTGAAGATGCCGATCTTGATGAGGGGCATCGATCCCGCGTTGCCGAGTTGCGTGGAGATCCACCAGAAGAGGGCCGGCACGACGACGAGCGCCGGCCACTGGAATCGCCGCAGCAGCGCCCGGCGGCTGACGATTCGCACCGCGGCCAACGCCAAGAGTACGCGGCCCACGAGCCCGCCGATCTCCTGCCAGATCGTGACGGTGGCCACGGCCTCGTCGGTGGCGTTGCTCGCGATCGCCTTGAGCCGGCCGGCCGGCGGCGCCGGCTTGCCCGCCTTCTCCGCTGCGGCGACGGCCTCGTCCTGCGCCGCTTTCGCAGTAGCTAAGATCGCTGCATGGCCCTTGGGACCACCGAGGATCTGCGGAAGTTGCTGGATCGCGCCGAAGGCGATGCCGTAGCTCGCTGCAAACACAAGCGTGGTCACCACCGTCGTGCGGACGAGGCCGGGGCTGAAGAGCTCGCGGATGCTCGGCCGCCGGAGTGTGCCGGCCTGCTTCTTCTCCGCCCACACCGGGCTCTCCGGGAGGAACGGCCGGATCAGGATCAACGGCAGCGCGGGGATCACGCCCGAGATCAGCGTGTACCGCCAGGCCTCGTGGCCCCCCTGGATCGCCGGCAGCGTGTCAGCGTACCGAGCCGCGAGCACGTTGGCCGCGCCCACGAGTAGGCCGCCGAGCGACGAAAATGCCTGCGTCCAGCCGAGCACCCGCTCCCGCTGCTCGCGGTCGGGAAAGAGCTCGGCCAGCCAGGCCACCGCCGCCACAAACTCCACGCACACGCCGATGAACACGAGGCAGCGGAAGAAGAGCAGCATCGGCAGCGACGTGGCGAAGCCCGCGGCGAGGGCTGAAAAGGCGTAGAGCAGGATGCTGTACGTGAGCACGCGGCGCCGGCCCAAAAGGTCGGTCAGGTAGCCGCCGATCAGGCCGAAGATGCCGCCGGCGATTGCCGGCACGAAGAACAGCGCCCGGGCCCACTTCGTGTATTCGGGCGAGCCCGGCACCAGGAGCGGCGTGCCCTCGGGCGTCATGCCGCCCAGCGCCGCCAGCGCCGGCTTGATCACCAGCGGCAGCATCAGGAGTTCGTAGATGTCGAACGCGAAGCCGATCGCCGCGATCGCGCAGACAAACCAGGCCGTTAGAGTGAGCCGGCCCGACGACATCATGCCCGACGCGGAATCACCCGATGCGGCTGCCATGTGCGGCTCCTCGAACGTGGTCCCCGGAAAACGACGATGCCGGTGAGGCGAGAAAGCCTACCGGCATCGGGGTCAAAGCCCAACGAGGTGAGCCGCAGGGTGCGGCACAGGTTGAAAACCTGTGCTACTGCGGGCCGATCGACGGCGGGCACTTCGCAAGGAAGTCGCGCGGCCCTCGGGTCGTGTAGTAGGGATACGCGACGGCGCCGGTCGGCGGACCGGGCGGCTGCGTGGAACCGTAGTTGCTGCCGGCAAGCGCCGCCTTCTCCTCGGGCGTAAGGTGGTGCTTGGCGAGACCGCCGTAGCGGCCAACATGCCGCGGATGACAGGCACCGCCTTCGCACTCCTGGCAGTCGCCGCCCGGCTGGCAGTTGCCGGTGGGGCAGCCTTCGGGACCACACTGGCCATCCTGGCACTGCCCCTCTTGGCACATGCCGTCCTGGCACTGGCCGCCAACGCTGGAGGCGTGATGGCCGTGAGGGCCGTCGGTGTTGAGGAGGAAGAGCCGATCGATGATTGAGCAGCCGCTCGACGTGGCAAGCACGGCGGTCACGACGACGAGGCCGAGGGTACGCGAGAGCGTTTTCATGGCGGGATTCCCGATGGGCGAACGCTCCGCGCGGGCACTCCGCCCGCAGCCGATCATCCGCGTGTCACCGGTGGTATCGGTCGTGCCGCCGGCGCCGGTTGAGAAAACCCTGCGGGCGCGAAGATGGGCAAGGTTGGGGCACCGTGGCGCGAGCCCGTCAGTTGGTGAAACAGGTTGGAAACCTGCTTCACGAGGCGGAGACTGAACAGGTTGGAAACCTGTTCTACGGAGTTGCCACAGGTTGAAAGCCTGTGCTCCCTACCCGCGGAAGCGGCCGGCAATCAGCGAGATGTTCTGGCCGCCGAAGCCGAACGAGTTGGAGAGGGCCTGATCCACCCTGCCCTCACGCACCTTGTTGGGCACGTAGTCGAGGTCGCAGTTTGGATCGGGTGTCTCGTAGTTGATCGTCGGCGGCAGCAGGCCGTCGCGGATCGACAGCAGGCAGACGATCAGTTCCGTCGCGCCCGCGGCCGCAATCAGGTGGCCCATCATGCTCTTGGTGCTCGACACCGGGATCTTGTAGGCCCCTTCGCCAAACACCTTCTTGATGGCAAGCGTCTCGACCTTGTCGTTGACGTCGGTGCTCGTGCCGTGGGCATTGATGTAGTGGATGTCGTTCACGCCAAGCCCGGCATCCTGCAGGGCCATCGTGATGCAGGCAGCCGCCCCGCGGCCCTCGGGATGGGTGTCGGTGATCCGGTAGGCGTCGGCGGTGGAGCCGTAGCCGAGGATCTCGCCGTGGATCTTCGCGCCCCGGCGTTTTGCATGCTCGAGTTCCTCGAGCACCACCATCGCAGCCCCCTCGCCGAGCACGAAGCCGTCGCGGTCGTTGTCGAACGGCCGGCTGGCACGGTGCGGCTCATCGTTTCGCGTGGAGAGGGCCGTCAGCAGGTTGAAGCCCGTGACGCCGAACGGGTGGATCATGCTGTGCGTGCCGCCCGAGAGCATCACGTCGGCCTCGCCGCGGCGCACGATCTCGCAGGCCTCACCGATCGCCTGGCTGGAGGCCGCGCAGGCCGTGAGGCAGTTGAGGTTCGGCCCCTGGGCGTTGAACAGGCCCGCGAGGTGGCCGGCGGGCATGTTCGGCTCCTGCTCCACCTCGGAGAGCGGATGCAGCGTCTCCAGGCCGAGCTTCGTGAACTTCGCCACGTCGAGGGTGTCGCCCTCGATCGAAGCCATCATCATCCGCGTAAAGGCGTCGAAGTCCTGCTGGCCCTCGCCGCTGCCCAGGTAGATCCCGAGCCGCGTGGGATCGGCGGGCAGCCCATCCGGCAGCCCGGCGTCGCGCATCGCCTGCAGCGCCGCGCCGGCTGCGAATCGCGTGTGCCGGCCGCAGAACTCCCACGCCTTCGGATCCTGGCCCTCGGCGGCGATCTCCCAGCCCCTCACCTCGGCGGCAATCTTCGTCGGAAACTTCGAGGCGTCGAAGATCGTGGTCCGCCCGACGCCGGAGGCGCCGGCGACGAGGTTCTTCCAGAGCTGCTCCACGTTCACGCCCAGAGGCGTGATGCAGCCGATGCCCGTGATCACCACCCGTCGCCTGCCGCTGGACATCGCCCGCCTCCGCGTCGTCTTACCAATCGGGCCGCGACAGCGGATTGCCCGCCTCGTCACGGCCAATCTCGTAAATGTGCATCTGGTCGAGCCATCGCAGCAGTTCGTCGTTCTCGAAGAGCTTCGGCACTCCCTCGCCCGGCTCGAGATGGGCGAAGAAGAGCTCAGCCTGACCCTGCACTCGGTCGCCGACCGTGCTGATCACCTTCGTGAGCGATCCAGCCGGCTTGAGGTCGAGGACCTCGGCCTTGAAGCGGATCGTGTCGCCCGGCACGGCGTCGAAGAAAAACTCCGCCGCCGCCACCTTCGCAAGCACCACCCGCCGGTTGAACTCGATCGCGTCTGCCACGAGCAGACCAGCCGCCTGCGCCATTCCCTCAACGATCAGCGAGTTTGGCATGATCGCCACACCCGGGAAGTGGTCGTGCAGGTGCTCCTCGGCCAACGACACGTTCTTCACGGCCGTCGCATGCCGGCCGCGAACGAACTCCTCGTAGCGATCGATCCAGAACCAGCGCATGAATGCGATCCCGGCGGTCTGCCGCCTCGTGCGGGGGAAACGCGAGCGGGCCTGGCGACTGCCCGGCCCACCGCTCGTTAGGCGGCCAGCTTGCTCTCCACGTACCGCACCATGTCTTCCACGGTGAGGGTGTTGGCGAAGTTTTGGACGCTCGGGTTCGACTCGAACTTGGAGAGGTTGGCAAACGGCA
>QWPO01000090.1 GCA_003669255.1 Planctomycetota bacterium
AACGCAAAGCACAGGGCAAGGTTTGGCATCTATCTCACCAAATGCGGCAGAAACGGCACGGCTCTGGAGCAGATCGCGCCAGGAGGGTGGAGCGATTCGCTCCACTTGGGACTGGGGGGGTGGAGCGATTCGCCTCAGGGGGTGGAGCGATTCGCCCCACCCGTCAGGGGCGGGATGCACCGCAGGTTACCAACCTGCGGCTACGTAACACGCGCCCATCGCTTACGCAATCGGGTCGTCTGATGTGGGAGGCGTGACGACCTTCGCCGCCCGCCGCTTCCGCCACCGCATCATCCCGGCGAGGCCTGCACTGGCGGATGCCATGAGGGCGATCGTCGAGGGCTCCGGCAAGACCGTGATGAAGCCCGTCGTCGGGTCGAACATGGCCGACTGGCCGGCAGCGAGGCCGGTGGCGTTCACCGCCGAAAAGTTGCCCGAGCGGCCGCCGGTGTTGGCGAAGATCTGGTCAACGTTGAAGCCCCCGGCATACGGGCCGCCACCGAACGCGAGCGACAAGACGCCGCCGAAGATCACGCTACCGCTGCCGCTCACGCGGTCGTACGAGCCGGCCGTGAAGGCAGGATCAGTGATCTCAAACACGCTCGTGCCCGACTGCGAGAGGTCGAGCGTGAAGCCAGAGCCGATAGTCACCGTGCCGGGGCTGTTGCCCGGCAGGAACGACCCGAGCACGGCGAGCGACTTGCCGCTGCCCGAGATCGTGCCCACGCCGGCGAGGTTGCCGGTCGTGGGCAGCGAGTAGCTGCTGGCGGTGAGGGCTGAGAGGTCGAACACGCCGGAACTGCCGGTGGATCCGAGGTTCAAGCCGCCGGTGCCGATCGAGCCTGAGCCCGAGAGGGCGATCGTGCCACCCGAGATCGTGGTCAGGCCGGTGTAGGAGTTCGCACCGCCGAGCGTGAATTGTCCGGTGCCGAGTTTCACGACCGCACCCGATCCACTGAGAACCCCCGTGTAGGTCGAGGCATTGGAACGATTGAAGACGAGCGTGCCATTGTTGGCGAGGCTGCCGGTGCCGCCGAGGAGAACACCCGTGTTCGTGCCCGTTCCGATCTGAAGCGTGCCGCCAGCATTGAGGCTGATCGTGCCGGCCGCCCCCCTGACAAGGTTCCCTCGTAGCGCTACCAGGCCGCCATTGCCGATCGTGAGCGAGCCAGTGCCGCCGTCGCCGACAGTGAGGTTTGAGGTATAGGACATGGTGCCACCCGACACGGTCACGCTGCCGACGCTCCCCAGGTTCCTTCCGATGCTGCAAACGACCCCGGTGACGCTGCCACCAGTCACGTCGAGCGTGCCAGAGCCATCCCAGCCGACATAGGTAAAACTGCCGTTCGTCCAGGTACCGCTGCTGACCGTCACCGACGCCTGGCCACCCGCTGAAAAGCCCAGGTAACTGCTCCCATTGCCGACATAGCCGCCGTTGATCGAGAGCGTGCCGGCGCCACCATTCGTGTTGCCTAGATAGAGCGTGCGCCCTCCGTTATTGCCGATCAACAGCCGGCCGGAGTCAACCGTGGTCGTCATGTCCAGACCAACTCCGACGGAGACGGTCGTCCCAGTCAGCATCAGTGTTCCGGCATTGGTGAGCGAGAGGGTTCCGCTACCGGTGAGAGTACTCGACATCGTGAGCGTGCCGCTCGTCTGATTGAACTGGAGCGTGCCGTTGTCGGTGATGGGGCCCGTGATCGTTGCGCCGTCGTTCAACACCACTCTATCGCCGGGGGCGATCGTGCCCCCGGCATAGGCCGACGTATACGTGGTCGTGGCAGCGCGGGCAGGCACGGCCAGCGACCCAAACAAGACCGCCACGCCGAAGGAAACGACGATGCGGAGGAAACGGGTGAACGGCATCACGAGCAGACTCCTGCGGCAGGGATTCGTAACCGATGTTTCCCATGTCGGAACGTTATACTGCCGAGTCGCTCGCCCAGAAACCGTGAAACCAACCATGCGACGAATCGGGCATGGGTAGGGACGAGCCGGGAAAGACGATTGGCCATTCGGCCAATGCCACGCCAGGCGAGAGGCGACGCTACCCAGTGCCCTCGCCCGTCCACGTCAGGCCGTCACGGGCGGCGCAGGATCGCCGGTTCGAAGGTCGCGTCGTCCAGATCCACGTTGAGCGTCACGTTGGTGTACGTGAACTCGGCCATCAACGGCGGCTGTTGGCCGGGCGTTTCTGGCCAGTCATACACATCAAAACGCACGGGCACGTGCAACTCGGAATCGATCGACATGCTGGCGCTGAAGAACTGCAGGCCGTCGCGGCGCTGCGGGTGCGTGATCCGCAGCATCTCGCAGGGGCGACCGTTGATCGTGGCGGTTGTGATGCGCTCCACGATCGTGTTGTCGCCGGATGGGTCGGCTGCGATATCCTGCTGCAACGTGCGGATCGTCCGGTCGAGGAGATGCGAAAACCCGATCTCGGTGATCGGCATAAGGCTCTCCCGTTTGACGATGGAGCCAAATGGATCGATGTCGATGACGACGTGGCTGAAGCGTCTGCCGCCCTTGCGGACCAGCAGCCTGTCGTCATTCTGGCCGGCGACAAACAGGGCTCGGCGGCCTTCGACGTCGGAGGGGCCGAGAAACTCGAGCAGCACGCTGAGTGGCTGAGTCACCCGCCCGCCCGCAGAGGTCTGTTCGCGGACACGCATGTCGATGTAGTAGTAGTCCTGCAACTCGCCGTCGATCCGTTCACGCTTGGTGACCCGGCACGTGAAGTCGCGCACAGTCTGCCGCAGATAGGCTTGCTCGCGGTGAGCGAACTTCAACACCGCAGCGAGTGGATGGTCGAGCGCCGGCCGCGGGCCGGGCACCGCTGGTAGAAACGCTTCGACCGCTGTGGCGGAAGTTGGCGTGGCGGCCGCCGGCGCGGTGGCGAAGGTGCCAGCCTGTTGAGCACGAACGCAGCGGAGTCCTGAAACCGGCCCGCTGAGCATCAGCAGGATCGCCACACCGGTGCAAAGCCATCGTCGGGACATGAAATGACCCTTCAGGCAGGGACTCGCGAAAGACTTGATCCTACCAGTTGGTGATCGAAATCCGCGCCAAATTGTCAGCCAGTCGTCAGTCTGGGAAGGCACCTCCGCGGCCGCAGAGTCTGCCTGTCCAGCGCATCCCATACCGAGCGGCGTGGCCAGTAGCAAGGGTTTCCAACCTATGCCTACTTACCACCCCCGTAGCACAGGTTGCCAACCTGTGCCTACTTGCCGCCCCGGTAGCACAGGTTGCCAACCTGTGCCTACTTGCCGCCCCTGTAGCACAGGTTTCCAACCTGTGCCGGATGTGCCGCAGGTTGAAAACCTGCGCTACGTGGTGGCACGGTAGCGGTTTCCACGCCGCCCGCGGTCACTCCCGCTCGGCGATCAGGATCCGCATGTCTTCGTTGACCTTCCGCAGCTTTGTCGCCAGCGACACGCCGATGTTCCGCAGGATCTTGGTGTGGAGCTGGGGATGAGTCTCGAGCAGGCGGTTGAAATCCTGTAGCTCAAATAGAGCGCACTCCACGGCTCCCTCCGCCACCACATTCGCCGACCGCCGGGCGCCGTCGAGAAACGCCATCTCGCCCACCATTGTCCCGACCGAGAAACTCGCCACGCGGTTGCCGTTTTCGTGATCGCCCAGCCACACCCCAACAACGCCCATCGTGACGAGGAACAGGCTCGTGGCCTCGTCGCCGCGGCGAATCACATAGTCTCCGGGCCCGTACGATCGTCGTACGATCAATCCGCTGAACACGCCGAGTTCCTCGTCAGCGAGGCCGGCGGCGATCTCGAAGACCCGCAGGTCGTCTACCTTCAGCGGCCCCGTTGGCATGAGTTCGCGCAGGAGATCGTCCTCGCACCATTCAAGCGCCGCATCGGTCGACCGAAAGCGGAACAGGCCTTCGACGGCGGAGGCGTCGGCGAGATGTGAGGCCACCTCCTGACGCAGCAGCGGGAGTTGCTGCGTCGAGGTGAAAAAGACGGCGGTTCCCTGGTGGCTGAGGGTATCGGCCAGTTCGGCGAACAACTGCGCGGCCACGTGGTTGATCCCGGTGACGTGGTGGAAATCGAGGATCACACCCCGCCGGCGACCCGTACAGCCGACGACGTCGCGGATGATCGGCTCGGCCGTGGCGAAGGCGAGATTTCCCTGGATCTCGACGAGGTGGATCTGCCCGCCGTGTTCGCCGAGGCAGGCCCGTTCCATGGGATGGCGGACGCGGCTCGAATGCCGTTCCGCACCGGTGCACCGCATCCGCCGGCTCGTGTGCGCGCAAAAGGGTGGATTGAACTGATGCAGCTGCCAGGCCTGCGAGAGCTCCCTACAAACCTGGATCGCCCGGGCACTGTTGCCCTGGGCGTCGAGCCGCGGGGAGTAGACGCCGATGCCCAACTGGCCGGTCAGGACGGCGACCACGCCCCCCGCCACGCCGCTCTTGGCCGGCATGCCGACGTTGTAGATCCAGCTCCCTGAAAAGTCATACATCCCACAGGAGGCCATCACGCTGAGCACACTCCGGACGTGCGTGTCTTTGATCGCCCGCGTTCCAGTCAGCGGGTTGACGCCCTGGTTGGCCAGCGTGGCCCCCATGAGCGCGAGGTCCACACAGTTCACGGAGATGGCGCATTGCCGAAAATACGTGTCCACCGCTGCGGTTGGGTCGCCCTCGAGGACGTCGAAGTTTCGCAGCAGGTGGCCAATGGCGCGGTTGCGGTGTCCGGTGAGACTCTCGGATTCGTAGACCGCCTCATCGACATGCATCGCGTGGCCGGTGTATCGGGAGAACATCTCCAGAATCCGTTTGAAGCATGGTTCGGGTTGGGAGGCCCCAATCTGGCCCGTGGTGGCGATCGCCCCGGCGTTAATCATGGGGTTGAGCGGACAACCGCTCGTCTTGTGGAGGCTGATGGCGTTGAAGGCATCACCGCTGGGTTCAACGCCGACCTTCGTCAACATGTGCTCCGGGCCTCGCTCGTCGAGGGCCAAGCCATACACAAACGGCTTCGAGATCGATTGGATCGTGAACCTCTGCCGGGAATCCCCGACTTCGTAGACGAAGCCGTCGGCGGTGGCGACGCAAATGCCGAAACACTCCGGATTGGTGGCGGCCAGCTCGGGGATGTAGGTCGCGACCTCCCCCTCGCGGAACTCGGCGTACTTGGCGTGGAGGAACTCAAGGAAGTCTTGGATCGGCGAACGCCGGTCGGGCATGGACCATCACTCCGCTGCAGGGGGCTGATGTCGGGGGCCGTTTGCGGGCCGCCATTCGGCACCGAGCGCAGCATACACTCGGCCCGGGATCGGGAGCCCTGGCGGCGGGCAGGCCGGATTCCCCAGTTGCCTGGCTTGCCCGGTTTCGGCGGCCTCAACTCTTCGCAGGGGTGTGCCGATCTCCAGCCACTGGGGAACTATCGGAAAAGTCATCGCGATCGGAGCGACATGACCGCCGGCGTGGCTGCCAGCGACGGTCCCGGGGGGGAGCGTCCACTGATCATCTGCGGGATGCACCGCTCCGGCACGTCGTTTGTGGCGTCGCTGGTCGCTGGTGCCGGCGTGCATCTCGGCGACGAACTGCTCGAGTCGTCGCCCGGAAATCCACGCGGCCACTTCGAGGACGTGGGCATCCTCGACTTCCACCGCACGGTGTTGATCGCCAACGGCATCGTCTCCGAGGGCTACACGACGCAGGCCACGATCGCCCTCTCGCCATCGCTGCGACGACAGGCGGCCGATCTGCTCGCCGCACGGGCCGGACGTGGCCGGACATGGGGCTGGAAGGAGCCGCGAACGACGCTGTTTCTCGATGTCTGGCAGACGCTTGTGCCGGAGGCCCGCTTCCTGCTCCTCTTCCGGAGGCCGTGGGAGGTGGTCGACTCGTTGTTCCGCCGCGGAGAGACCACGTTTCGCCATAACCCGGCGTTTGCGCTCGACGTCTGGCTGCACTACAACCGCCTGCTGCTCGAGTTCGCCACCCGCAATCCAGAGGTCACGCTGGTGTGCGAGGCCGCCCAGGCGGTCGCCAACCCGCGCGGGCTGTGCGACTCGATCCGCCAGCGGCTCCACGTGCCGATTGGCGATCCGCCCGACTGCTACGACGACTCGCTGCTCCAGCAGGATGGCGACGGAGGCCGGCCCGCGCTGCTGGCCGCCATGTGCCCCGAGTCGATCACGCTCTACCGGCAGTTGCAGGAACTGACGGGCGCGCCGGCAGACGGCTTCACGGCCCCGACGCCGCTGGCCCTGCGGGGCCATCTCCTCGCGGAGTGGCAGCGGTCGGCCGTCCATGGAGCCGTCCGTGGAGATGGTGCGCGGGGGCATCGCGGCCCCGACCAACGTCGATCGCCGCGCGGGGGTGACTGGCGGCGGCGATGGCCGCTCTCGTGGTGGCAACGACCGCCGCCACGCCGGGCGGCGTGAACCGCCGGCTGGAGGGGTGGACGCTCCCGGGGGGGAACGAATGCACGAACGACAACTCAGGATCGCGCGGCCCGACGCCACGGTCGAGGTTGCGCGCATCGAGCCGCCCGCGGCCGACCCCCGCTGGCGGCAGACCGTTCAGGATGCGTGCGGCAGCGTGCGCGGGGCGCTTCGCGCCGCCGAGCGGGCCGTCCGCCGGCTGCGCAAGCGGCGGAAAGCAGCCGGCCCGCTGCCGGAGGAGTATGGCTTCGGGGTGGAGCGTCCCGCTCCGCGGTCGCTCACGCCGCGGGTGCTGATCGTCGCGGAGGCGAGCATCCCCCAGTGCCTGAAGTATCGCGTGGTGCAGCGGCAAGAGGCCTTTCGGAGGATCGGCGTCGACTGCACGTGGCGGCCCTGGGCCGACCGGGAGGGCTGCCGAGCAGCACTCCAGACACACTCGCACGCAATCTTCTACCGTGTGCCGGCGCAGGACAGCGTGCTCGGCCTCATCGCCGAGGCACGCCGGCTCCGCGTGCCGACATGGTGGGAGGCGGACGACCTGATCTTCGATGAGGCAGTGATCCGTTCGAACCGCGCCATCGGCAGACTGGGCCGCCAGACGATCGAATCGCTCGCCGTCGGTGCCGGTCTTTATCGCCGGGCCATGCTCGCATGCGATGCGGCGATTGCCTCGACCCCGGGGCTCGCCGAGGCGATGCGGCGCGCCGGGATGGACGACGTCTGCGTGATCGCCAACGGGCTCGACGAGCAGACGCTCGCGGCCGCGGCGGCAATCACCGCCCGCGCTGCGGAGGCCGACGAGTACGGCGTGGATGACGGCCTCGTGCGGATTGTTTACGGGTCGGGCACGAACGCGCACGACGTCGACTTCGAGGAGGCGGCGCCGGCGATCGCCCGGGTGCTTGACCGCTTCTCCCGGGCGCGGCTGCGGCTGGTCGGGCCGGTGGGGGTGCCGGCCAGCCTCCGGCGTCATGGCGACCAGCTCGAGCGGCTGCCGGCGACGGGATTCGAGGACTATCTCGCCGTTCTGGCCGCCGGCGACATCAGCATCGCCCCGCTCGAAGGCGGCGAGTTCAACGATGCCAAGAGCGCGATCAAGTATCTGGAGGCGTCGATCCTCGGGCTGCCGAGTGTGTGTTCGCCACGGGCGGCGTTTGCGGCCGCGATCGTGGACGGCGTGAACGGGTTGCTCTGCGATGACGACCGCACCTGGGAAGAGGCGATTGCGAGCCTGGTGGCCGAACCCGCGCTCCGGCGTCGGATCGGTGCCGCCGCCCGCGAGACGGTGATCCGCGACTCATCGCCGGCCCGCATCGCCCGCCGCCAGGTCGCGCCGCTGATCGCCGGCGGTCGCGACGAGGCGACGCGGGTCCTGTCGGTGAATGTCTTTTACGGACCGCGGACGTTCGGCGGGGCGACGATCGTGGCGGAGAACGTGAATCGACTGATGCACGACCAGCACGGCGTCGACTTGTACGTCTTCACCACCGTGCCCACGGCTGTCTCGCCGCCGCACACGCTCCACCGCTACGAGTTTGACGGCATCGGCGTGTTTGGCATGGGACTGCCCGAAGGGGCTCACGATGGTCCGGACGGATTCGACAACCCGGCGGCCGTCTCGTGTTTCAACGAGGTGCTCGACGCGGTGGAACCCGACGTCGTGCACTTCCACTGCGTTCAGGGCATCGGCATCGGGGCGGTCGAGACGTGTCGCGCCCGCGGCGTTCCCTACGCGATCACCCTGCACGACGCATGGTGGCTCTGCGGCCGCCAGTTCATGGTCGATCGGCAGGGTCGCTACTGCCACCAGCGCCGGATCGACGAACAGGTTTGCGCGTCCTGCGTCGACAACGCCCGAACGCTGTTGGGTCGCAGCCGCCGGACCCGCGAGGCTCTGGCAGCCGCCGACCTGCTCATGGCCCCGAGCAGGTTCTTCGCCGACTTCCACGCCGCCAACGGATTCCCGGGAGTGCTCGTCAATAAGAACGGCATCGCTCCGCCGCTGGCCCGCAGTCGCGTTCGCCGAGACGGTCGTGTGCGGGTTGGTTACGTAGGCGGCAACACGCCCATCAAGGGCTTCCATCTGGTGAAAAAGGTGTTCGCCGGCCTCGGCGACCTGCCTGCCACGCTGGTGCTCGTCGACAACACCCTCAACCTTGGCTTCTCGTCGTTTGGGGCCGACGCGATTGGCGGCATTCCAGACGTGGAGGTCGTGCCCGCCTACACGCACCGGACGATCGACGACTTCTTCGCGGGCATCGACGTGCTCCTGTTCCCGACGCAGTGGAAGGAGAGCTTTGGGCTCACGGTTCGGGAGGCGATCGCCCGGCACGTGTGGGTGATCGCCACCGATGCCGGCGGCGTGGTCGAGGACATCCTGCCGGGCCGCAACGGCACGGTGATCCCCTTCGAGGACGACGGCACGGCGCTGCGGGCCGCGATCATCGATGCCGTCGGCATGATTGGTCGCATCGCCCTTGGATCACCGGTGACGTTTGAGGCAGATGGGATCCGGTTTTGGGATGAGCAGGCCGCCGAACTCGCCGGCATGCTCCGCGGATGCACGCGAGCCCTCTCCCGCCGCGCCGCGTGAGCTGCCGCTCGTAGCACAGGTTTTCAACCTGTGTGTCTTCACGGTTCGTATTGGGCGCAGGAGTGATTTCGGCTGCGGTGCCGCGACGATTCGCGATGATCACGTGCGGGCCGTATCAGGCCGCCTTCCGGAGCTGACAGGCGATGCTCGGCTCGACCGTCTCGTGGGCTGCCGACAGATCGCGGCCCAGCACGGCATACAGCGAGTCGCTCAGTGGCCAGCGGTCGAAGGCATTCAGCCGCACGACGCGCAGCCCTGCGGCCCGCGCCACGGCGGCGAGGGTCTGCGGCGTGAAGTGGTTGACACGATCAGGCCAACGGTAGCCGCCCCATCGGCCGCCGTAGATCCTGCGGCCGACGCACGCGTCGTTTGGCACCTTGACCACGATGCGGCCGTCGAGGACGAGCCGTTCCCGGCAACGACGGAGCAGGGCGAGTGGTGCGACCTCGTGTTCCAGGGTTCCGGAGAGAACGATGACGTGAGCGCTGCTCCGCTCCACGTCGCCGAGGCCGTCAACTCCGTTGGCGTGGATGCAGTGGCCACCCCGGCCACGGAACGCGAGGTGGGCGAGCTTGGCGAGGTGGTTCGAGACCTCGATACCGATCGGTTCGAGACGATTGGCGACGCGGTGCGGCAAGCGGTCGACGATCCGGAGGGCGAGACCGCCTTGGGCGCAACCGACATCGATCAGCCGGATCGGCCCCTCCGCGATGCCGCCAGCCACATCGCGGACCATCCGCCCGACCAATGAGGCCAGCTTGTCGCGGCGGAGAAAGCGATGGCGAAACGTCTTGACCGCGCCGCGAAGGCCGTAGAGCAACGGCTCGCAGCGGCTGGGATCCCAAGGGGCAGACGCCGCATCAAACGGCATCGCAAGCGTGTCGTGGTGCAGGGCTGGATAGAGACGAGTGGGGGCGGTGGTGTGGTGCATCTCGCGGCCTCGCAGCACGGGCTGGATCGGATCGAACGCGAGCAGGCATGTGCCAGCCCCACCGGCTCTATCGGCAAAGCCCTCCCCGTTTCCCTAGGCGCTCATGTCTCGCTGACCGGAAATCCTCCTGCCCTGCTTGCCTCGTTTGCCCCAAAGACCACGCCGCATGAAAAGCCCACGCGGCATAAAAAAAGCGGGCGGCATCAGGAATGATGCCGCCCGCCGGAATGAACAGGTTCGTGTGGTGATGAACCGACTGAAATCAGCCGGACACCATCGCCTTGAGGTTCTTCAGCGCGCGAACCCGGACCTTGACGCTGGCCGGCTTCGCGGGACGATCCTGCAGCTCGCCGGTGAAGGGGTTCTTGACGCCCTTCTGAGCCGGGCGGGCCGGAACCTTCCGCCGCTCGATCTTGACCAGGCCGGGGATCGAGAACACGCCGATGCCCGAGCCCTTGAGGGCCTTCTGGATTTCGGTCGTCAGAGACTCGAGCACAGCAACGACATCCTTCTTAGGAAGGTTCGTCGTCTCCGAGATGCTTCGCATGATCTCGGTCTTCGTCATCGGCTTGCTTCCCGACTTCTTCGCCATCGCCAGTACCTCCAGTTGAGTCAGAGTTGGATGCGGCAGGTTCCCCACCGCCGTCAGAGATTGACCACAAAACTCGGCCGTAATCGCCGAACGCGGCCCCGATTAGACTTCGCGAGTTTGAAAATGCAACCCAAAAAAAGGGGTTGGCCCCGCCAAAACCACGCTTTTTCGAGGGATTTTTCGCCGAGACTCCCCTCCGCGACGGCAAAAAACGGCGAAAAAAGCTGTTTTTGGGGGCTGGGCCATTGGATGACCGCGGCAGCGGAGCCCAGTGCTAGGATGCACCCGTGCGGACGATCGAGGGACCTTCGGGCGACGCCATGACCGTGGTGGCCTCCGTATTCTGGCGACAGCCACCTGCCTCCCGTGGCCGGAGTGGCCTCGGGCTCACCCTGGTCGTCATCGCGTGCGCCGCGTGGCTCTCGCCGCCGGCGCCTCCTGCGACAGCGCAGGGCGACGACATCGCCCCAGCCGCGAACCAAGACGATGAGGAGCGACCAGCGGCGGAGGATGCGGGAGTCTTCCTGCCGTCCGATCGGGCGAAGGAACGGCAACTCGACCGCGCCGCGCGGTTGCTCGCCGCCGGCGACTGGGCCGACGCGGCGGCGTTGCTCGACGAGATCTTGGCCGACGATCGTGACGCCTTCGTGGTGACCGTGTCCGGTGACGGGACGCGACGCAGCATCCGCTCCGAAGCCACGCGGCTGATCACGACGCTGCCACCATCCGGACGCGAGGCCTACTCACTCCTCTGCCGCGGTCGGGCCGACCGTGCGCTGGCCGATGCGGTTGCCAGCGAAGACACCGCCGGCGTGGTCGCCGTGGCCCGACGCTGGTTCGCCACGCCCGCGGGGCGACGGGCGGCTGTGATCACCGCGCAGGCGGCGCTCGAGGCCGATGATCCCTGCACCGCTTCGGCGTGGCTCGAGCGACTCGCCGCCAGCGGCGACCCAGCATGGAAGCCGACGCTCACGCTGATGCGGGCCGTTGCCGCGGTCCGCGCGGATGACCGCCCGACGGCCGAGCGACTCGTGGAGGAGGCGCGACGGATGCCGGCGACCGTGGGCCGAATCGGCGGTCGAGAGGTGGCGGCTTCGGGTGACCGGCCATCGACCGCGTGGCTCGATCGATTCGCACCGCGGGCGATCCGCGAACCGGCGGGCGATTGGCTGCTCGCCCGCGGCGATGCCGCCCGCAACGCCGTGGTCGAGGCCACCGAGCCCTTGCTCGTGCCGCGGTATCGCGTGCCGCTCACCCGTCATCCCGAGGAGTCGCGACTGCTGGAGAAACGGCGGCGGGCGCTGGTCGCCGACGGGGGGCTGGCAGTTCCGGCAGGAACACCGCTGGCCATCGCCGGAACGCTCGTCATGCAGACTCCCCTGGGAATCCTCGGAATCGATTTCGAGACAGGAAAGCGGGTTTGGCTCACGTCGGCGGTCGCGGCAACGCGGGTATCGGCCGCGGAGGCGGCCCTCGGACGCGGGTTCGATGACGCGACCAGCGGCGGGCTGTCGAGCGACGGTGTTCGCGTGTTCGCGGTGGAGAGCCAGCCCGACGCGCTGACGCCGGCGGGCGATGCGGGCCTGGGCATCGGACTCGATGCCCAAGACGGTCGCTGGGTGGGCGGCAACACGCTCACGGCGTACGACGTGACCGCCCGGGGTGAGGTGTCGTGGAGATTGCCGCGAGCAGATCTGGGCGACGCGAGCCGCGACGACGCGGCCCGCGAATGGTTTATGGGCGCGCCGCTGGTCGTCGGTCGCGATCTGTTCGTGCTCGTCGAGGCCCACGGTCAGGTGCGGGTCGACGTGCTCGACGCGGCGGATGGAACCGTGCAGTGGTCACAGCCGCTCGCCGACCTCGAGGAGCGGCAGTCGGCCGCCAGTCCCGACGGCTACGCCCGGCGGCTGGCCGGTTTCACGCCGGCGCTCGATGAAGGCGTGCTCGTCTGTCCGATCGGCGGCGGCACCGTGGTGGCGATTGACCTCACCGCCCACGCACTGCTCTGGGCGCATAGCTATCGCCTCGCGGCCGGCCGCGGCGAGGACCCGGGCAACGCGAGGCTGCGCGGGCTCACCGGCGAACTCAGAGAACCGGCCACCGGCCGCACCGGCGACCCCTGGCCCGTGATCGCCTCCGGCCGCGTGTTTCTCATGCCATACGACGCCGAGGGGATTGTCTGCCTCAGCCTTCGCGATGGTGCCGCCGCCTGGCAGCGGCCGCTCCGCGGTCGCCGTCAGATCGTCGGTGTCGTCGACGGCAGTTTGATCCTCGTGGGAGGCGACGGAGTCGATGCGGTGGCGATCGACACGGGGCGGCAGCGTTGGACGCGGCCGCACCCGCCGGGCATCCATCCGAGCGGCCGCGGGCTCCTGACGGGTGCGAGGCTGTTCCTGCCGGTCGACGCGCCTGGCGTCGTCGAGATCGACCTTGCGGACGGTAGGCTCGTGGCCCAGCACGCAGTCCGTGGCGGGGGCGTTCCCGGAAACCTGATCGCGGTCCGCGGCGAGGTGATCTCGCGAGGCATCGACTCCCTCGATGTGTTCCACCAGACCGCGGAACTCGAGTCGAAGGTGGAGACGGCCGGCCGAGACGAGCGGCCGCGGCCGTGGGCCGACTACTGGAGCGGTCAGCTCGAACTCACACACGGCGCCGTGGGGCCGGCGCTGGAGCGCATCCGCGGCGCCGCGGCATCCGCACGGGCGTCGCCCGTCGCCATCGCCGACGCGCTCGTGTTTGCGATGCGGCGAGATTTTTCGTCCGCTGCGACAGCGTGGCGGTCGTGGGATGACGCGGGCGAGGCGGCAGCGGTGACCCCCGACGTGCTCCGCTCGGTGATCGACGGCAGCCTGCGAAAGCGGGACGACGCCACGGCCTGGCGGGCCTGCCAGCGACTCGCATCGGCGACCGATGCGGGGCCCACGTCGGGCCTGATCAGCGATCCCACCGAGGTTGGTCTCGAGGTCGATCCCAACCGCTGGGCCCGAGGCCGGCTGACCGATCTGGCATCCCGCGCAGACGCGTCCCTCCGCAGGCAGGTCGACGAGTTGGTCGATCGGATGGGAGGGCGCGTGGATCGCTCCGCCGGTGAGCCGGCGACCGCGCAGGGGGATGCGGCGGCCGAGGAGTGGCCACTTGGCCGCGTCGTGGTGCGGCGGCCGCGCCGCGTGCGGGCCGAGCAGGGCACCGCCGGCAGTCAGGTGGTGTCGGTGCCGCTCGTCGGGGTGACCGATTCCGCCGTGCCCGGCATCACCATCTCCTACGACATGCAGCAGCGCAGGCTCCTCGTCGCGGATGGGTATGGCCGGCGTATCGTGGAGCCCTTGCCGCTCGAGCCCGCAGCGTCGATGCCATGGCTCAATCAGATGTCGCCCATCGAACCATCCGTGGTCGGCAGCACGCTCGTGGTCCGGACGGGCGCGGGCGTCAGCGCGTTCGACATCGGCGCGACGGTGGGCGAGAGCCGCCTGCTCTGGAAGACCGCCGGCCGCTCCGCCACGGGCCGTGACCTGGTGTCGGTGCGGGCGGTTGCCGGCGGCCGCGTGGCCCGCAACGGCGGCGTGCCACTCGGCCGGCGGATCACTGAGGCCGACGACCTCGACGGGCCTCGTGCCACGATCGCCCCGGCGGCGCGGCGCTCCGGCGTGCTCGTGCCGGGAGGTCGGGCGGCCGCGCTGCTCGATCCGGCAACCGGCCGCGTGCTCTGGGAGCGGCAGGGCTTGCCGGGGATCGTGGAATGGATCGCCGATGACGACACCGCCTGCGGGTGCACGGCGGACGGGCTTTCGTCGCCGGTGCTCTCGATGTGCGACGGTCGCCTGCTCCACGTCGTGGATCTGCCCGGCCGCCGGCAGCGACTGGGCAGTCACGGTCGATACGTGGTGGCCTTCGTGCCCGGCGACGAAACTCCGCTGGCGAGCCGCGTACGGATCGACCGCATCGATCCGCTGCTGCGGGAGTCGCGGCCGCTCGGTGAGTTTGCCGGAGACTCGCGGGCCGCGATGATCGGCGATGGCCGGCTCGCCGTGCTCGAACCCGACGGCACGCTCACGGTGATCGACGTCGCCGCCGGCGCCGGCATCTGGCGAACGCGGCTCAGCGGTGGGGTGGGCCGAATCGACGAACTCCACGTCATGCCCTGGCGCGATCGGTATCTCGTGTTCGCGGCTGCGACAGACGTCGCTGCGATCGACGAGTCGGCGGCGATCTCGCCGCTGCAGGGCATCCTGATGGCGAGCGAATCGACAGCGGCTTTGTCGGGGGCCATCTGGGCGGTGGGCCGCGACGACGGCCGTCTGCTCTGGCAGGCGCCGGCCACGGTTCGACAGCACTGCCTGCTCTTGTCGCAGCCGCCGGATCTGCCGGTGCTGGTGCTGACTCGGCAGACGCGGCCGGGCGACGGCGCGCGGCCCGAACTCGTCGTGCTCTGCCTCGACAAGCGGACCGGGCACGCCGTGCTCGAAGAGCAGCGGCTTCCGGTGCAGCAGCATCTCTTCGTCGGCTGCGAGGTGGTGGGCGCTCCGAGCGAGCACACCATCTCCATCCGCGGCGCCGGGGCGACGACGTCCACGGTGACGCTCGCGTTCACCGGCGAACCGCTGCCGCCGCAGGCTCCCTTCCAGGTGGAGGGCCGCCCGCCGGTTCCCGGCCGCGGCCTCGAGCCCCTCGGGCGTGCCGACCAGGCCGGCGACATTCCCTGACGGGGCGAACGGCCCGGCGCGGCCCGTCTGCCGGCGCGGCCGTATGATAGGTGCATGCCGATCCACCGCCGCCATCGTTCGCCGTGCCGCGCCGCGTGTGGCACGAACTGGCGTGCCCTCATCGTGGCGGTGATCGCAGCGACGGTGGCGGTGCCGCTGGTCGCGGCCGCACC
The DNA here is from genome assembly GCA_003669255.1 of Planctomycetota bacterium. Lineage (GTDB taxonomy): Bacteria > Planctomycetota > Planctomycetia > Pirellulales > UBA1268 > QWPN01. Next base: position 15,410 of record QWPO01000090.1, read on the forward strand.
CGGCGATGCCGCACGGCCCGCCCGTTCAGCCCAGGGGCCGGTCGAGGCCGTTGTGGCCGATGGCTTGGCCTGGCTCGAGGCGAAGCAGTCGCGGCGAGGCAACTGGTCGGCCAACGAAGGCCGCTACCCGACGGCGATGACGGCGCTGGCCGGCACCGCGCTGTTGATGGAGGGCTCGACGACGTCGCAAGGCCGTCATGCCGAGGCGATCCGGCTGGCGGTTGACTACCTCGTGAGTCGCTCGCGTGCCAACGGCCTGATCGGCGACCCGCAGTCCGACGACCGCTACACCTACGGCCACGGCTTCGCGATGCTCTTCCTCTCCCAGGTGCTCGGCGAGGAAGAAGACGAGCGGCGACGGGAGGAACTCGTCGGCGTGCTCACCAAGGCGGTGGTGTTTTCCGGCCGCGCGCAGACGAAAGACGGCGGTTGGGGCTACGTGAGCGCCCAGGACGCCAACGACTTCGACGAGGGCTCGACCACCATCACGCAGGTGCAGGGACTGCGGGGCTGCCGCAACGCCGGCATCCCGGTGCCGCGGGAGATCATCGACAAGGCGATCGCCTACATCCACGCCTGCACGCTGCCCGACGGCGGCGTGCAGTACAGCTCGAAGGGGGGCGGCGGCCGGCCGGCAATCTCGGCGGCGGCGATCGCCTGCCTGTTCAATGCCGGCGAGGAAGACGACACGCACGTGCCGCGAATGCTCACCTACGCGAAGCGAAATCTGGGCAACATCGGAAACAATAGCTTCGGCCACTGGCACTACGCGCACTTCTACTACTCCCAGGTGATGTATCGTGAGGCAGGCGAGGCCTGGGAGTCGTACCACGGTCAGATCGGCAAGCGGCTCGTCGCCGAGGCCCAGAGGGACCGCGACGGTGCGTTTTGGCCGCAGGGCTACATCGGCACCGTCTACACAACCGCCACCAACCTCGTGATCCTCCAGCTCGACAAGGGTTCCTTGCCGATCTATCAGCGCTGACTCTGCCCTCACTTCTTATCCCGTCTCCACTTCGTTTTCCCGTCTCCACTTCGTTTTCCCGTCTCCACTTCGTTGTCCCGTCTCCACTTCTCGGAGCCTTCACGCATGCCCGCCTCTGCCGTCGACCGCCTCCACGAGGCCCATGAGCGGATTCTCGATCAGCTCTCGCGGGTGATCGTCGGCCAGCGCGAGGTGATCGAGGAGCTGCTCATCAGCCTGTTCAGCCGCGGACACTGCCTGCTCGAGGGCGTGCCGGGGCTTGCCAAGACGCTGCTCGTGAGCACGCTCGCCCGCAGCCTCGATCTCTCTTTCAGCCGAGTCCAGTTCACGCCCGACCTGATGCCGGCCGACATCATCGGGACCGACGTGCTCGAGGAGGACAAGGCGACCGGCACGCGGCAGCCGCGGTTTCTCGAGGGGCCGCTGTTCGCCAACGTGGTGCTCGCCGACGAGATCAACCGCACGCCCCCGAAGACGCAGGCGGCGCTCCTGGAGGCGATGCAGGAGCGGCAGGTGAGCGTGGGACGCGTCCGGCACCGGCTCGTCGATCCGTTCTTCGTGCTCGCCACCCAGAACCCGATCGAGCAGGAGGGCACCTATCCGCTGCCGGAGGCGCAGCAGGATCGCTTCATGTTTAAGGTGTTCGTTCGCTACCCGTCGTTTGCGGAGGAGTTCGAGATCGCGCGACGAACCACCGGCGCGCCGCTGGAAGATCCGCAACCGGTGCTCTCGGCAGCCGACATTCTTTCCCTGCAGGCGAGCGTCCGCGAGGTGCCGGTGAGTGACCACCTCGTCCGCTACGCGCTCGCCATCGTGCGGCAGACGCGGGCCGGAGAGCGGGGCGTGCCGGAGTTCGTCTCTGACCAGCTGGTCTGGGGAGCCGGTCCCCGGGCAGTGCAGTTTCTGGTCGTGGGGGCAAAGGCGAGGGCGCTGCTTCAGGGTCGCCCGCACGTCGCGGAGGAAGACATCCGCGCGCTCGCCGCTCCGGTGCTGCGGCACAGAATCGTGGTCGGCTTCGCCGCAGAAAGCGAAGGCGTGACCCCCGACGGCATCATCGAACGGATCATCGAGTCCACCCCCGCCAGAGAGGACGAGCTGTCGCGTGACCCGCGGTTCCAGACAATATTTGCGTCCTGACGCGATCGCCCGCATCCACAGGCTCGAACTGCGTGCCCGGGCCGTGGTCGAGGGCGCGCTGGCAGGCCTTCACAAGAGCCCCTTCAAGGGCCAGTCGGTGGAGTTTCTCCAGCATCGCGAGTACGTCCGCGGCGACGATCTGCGGCGCGTCGACTGGAAGGTCTGGGGACGGCAGGATCGCTTCACCGTCAAGGAGTTTGAGGAGGAGACGAACCTCCGGCTCACCCTCCTCGTCGATGGCTCGGCGAGCATGGACTACGGCGGCGGTGCGGAGGCGGTGCCGCCGCGGCCCACGAAATACGACGCAGCCGCTACGCTGGCCGCAAGCCTGGCCTGGCTCGCCCTGTCGCACGGTGATGCCGTCGGCTGTGGCGTGTTTGACGACCGGCTGCGGGGGAGCGTGCCGGCCCGCACGAAGCGATCGCAGCTGACGAGCATCTGCGACGTGCTCGAGGCGCCGCGAAACGCCGGGACCGGAGACTTCCACCGCGTTCTCCGCTCCGTCGCCGAATCGCTGCCGAAGCGCGGCATGGTGGTGATCGTCTCCGACCTGCTCGGCGACCGGGATGGGGTCTTCGCGGGGCTGCAGCTGCTACGGACGCGGGGCCACGACCTGGCGATCGTGCACGTGCTCGACGACGACGAGATCGATTTTCGCTTCGAGGGAGCGACGCGGTTCGAAGGACTCGAACTGCCGGCGCACCTCGCCTGCAACCCGCGGGCGTTGCGGGATGGTTATCTGGCGGCCGTCGAGGCGTTTCTCGGCGAGGTCCGGCAGCGGGCGGCGGCCGTCCGCTGCGACTACGCGCTGGTCCGCACCGGGGAGCCGCTCGATGCGGCGCTCGTGCGGTTTCTATCGCGGCGGGCGAGTGTGGCTGTTTAGGCGGAGCCGTCGCGCATGCCATCTCTCGACTTCGCGACGCTCTTCTGGTGGGGCTTGCCGCTCGTTGCGGCGCCCGTGCTGATCCACCTCATCAACCTGCTGCGGCAGCGGCGGGTGAAGTGGGCGGCGATGGAGTTTCTGCTGGCGAGCCAGCGGCGCTACCGCACCCGCGTGCTGCTCCGTCAGATCGCGCTGCTCGCCCTGCGGACGCTGGCGGTGCTCGGGCTCGTCGCCGCGCTTGCGCAGCCGCGTTGGCGATCGGCAGGCGGCATTGCGGGCGGCGACGCGACGACGCACCTGGTGATCCTCGACGACAGCTGCTCGATGGGCGACGCAACCGGCGACGAGGGTGACCTCGAGACCGACGCCGCTGCTGGCGACACCCGGCGGGCCACGGCCTTCGATCGTGGCCGGCGCGTGGTGGAGCGGATTGCCGCCGATCTCGCCTCGTCGGTGGGGCGCCATCGGCTCGCCGTCGCGGTCACGTCGCAACTCGCCGCCTCAGCCGATGCGCTGCCGCCGCTACTGCCGTTCACCGACATCGCACCGGGAAGCATCCAGACGGTGCGCGACGCGGTCGGTCGGGCGGCTGCCGGCGCTGGTGCGGCGGGGCCGCGGGAGGCGTGCTCGGGGATGCGTCGGCTCGTGGCCGCCGCCGGCGGGCCGCGGGTGGTGTGGCTCGTGGGCGACTTTCGCGGCCGCGACTGGCTCGGCAGCGACGAGCCGGCAGCGACACTCCGGCAACTGGCCGCCGATGGCGCCACGCTCCGATTGGTCGACTGCGCCGGCAACGGCCCTGGCAGCAACCTCACGCTCGAGCGGCTCGCGGTGGTGGGCGGCGTGCCTGCGGCCAACGTGCTGCTGCCGGTTGAGGTGGAGATCCGCAACGACGGCCCGACCGCGGTTCGTGATGTCGCCGTCGAACTCCGGGAGGATGGCGGCGGCCGGCCCGGCGTGCGGATCGACGAGATTCCGGCGGGCGGCACGGTCAGCCGCAGGTTCGACGTCCGATTCACGACCCCCGGTAGCCATGCGCTGGAGGCGTCGCTTCCCGGCGATGTGCTGCAGGCCGATGATTCGCGGCAGGCCGTGATCGACGTGGTCGATCGCGTTGACGTGCTCGTGGTGGACGGTGCCCCCGACGCCGCTTCTGGTGGACTCGGATCGGGAGACGGTTTCTACGTGGCGACGGCGCTGGCTCCCGGAGCCGGCGCTGCAACCGGGCTGCGGCCACGAGTCGTGCCGCCGGCAGCCCTGGCCGCGACCGACCTGTCGCGATTCGACTGCCTCTGGATCCTCGACGTCGAGCGGCTCGATGCCGCGGCCGTCGCCGCGGTCGAAGCCTATGCCCGCGCGGGGGGCGGCGTGGTGTTCTTCTGTGGGCCGCGAACCCGCGCCGATGTCGTCAACGACACCCTCCACCGCGGCGGCGAGGGCCTCTTTCCCGTGCCGCTCGCCGGCGCGATCGACCTGTTGCCAGACGCCAAGGCCGCTGCGCAGACGCCCGACGTCACCGTCGAGGATCACCCGGTGGTGGCGGTGCTTGCCGGCCAGCGGAACCCGCTTCTCGATGCCGTGCGGATCGAGCGGTTTTGGGCGATCGACCGTGGCTTCGATGCCGCCGACCACGGCGTGCGGCGGCTGCTTTCGCTCCGCACGGGGCAGCCGCTTGCGATCGAGAAGACCTTCGGTGACGGCCTCGTCGTCGCGGTGCTCACGACCGCCGCGCCCGAGTGGAACAACTGGGCTCGGGCCAATCCGAGCTGGGTGGTGGTGCTCTTGGAACTCGAGAGCCATCTGGCGCGGTTGCGACGGCGGGCAGAGTCGGTCACGGTCGGAGAAGCCGTCACAGTGCGGCTCGAGGCGGGCGTGGACGAGCCCGATGTCGACTTCGTCGTGCCACCCGATGCGGCGGTCGTGCGGCAGACGGCCGTCGCCACGTCGGGCCCGCTCCTCGAGGCCACGCTCTCGGCGACGGCTCGCGCGGGCATCGTCGAGGCAAGGTGGCGGCGGCTTGACGGCACCGAGCAGCAGCGGTCGTTCGCCGTCAACGTCGATCCCGGCGAGGGACGCCTGGAGCGGGCCGGGATC
>QWPO01000040.1 GCA_003669255.1 Planctomycetota bacterium
CACGCCGCGGCGAGCTGCGAGCCCGCCGCGGAGGCGTCTTCCAGGGAAATGCCCAGCTGGTCGGGGACGAGCGCCACGATCTGATCGACCCGTGGAATCGCCATCCCCAGCGCCCGGCCCACGTCGCGGATCGCGGCCCGGGCGGCGAGGGTGCCGAAGGTGCCGATCTGGGCGACGTTGGCCTCGCCGTACTTCTTCTTGACGTAGTCGATGACCTCGCCCCGCCGCTCCTTGCAGAAGTCGATGTCGATATCGGGCGCCTCCCGACGGTTGACGTCGAGAAACCGCTCGAAGAGCAGGTCGTATTCCAGTGGGCAGACGTGCGAGAGGTAGAGCGAGTAGGCGACGAGGGCCCCGACGCCCGAGCCTCGCGCCGCCGCCGGGATGCCCTGCTCGCGAGCGTGGCGGACGAAGTCCCAGACGATCAGGAAGTAGCTGGCGAACCCGAGCGTGTCGATCACCGAGAGTTCGCGATCGAGCCGGTCGATCACCACCTGGTGCAGTTCGGCGGTGGTGGGGTCGGCGGGGACGGCGTTGGTGGCCCAGCGCTTGGCCAGGGTCGCATACCGCTCGCGGAGCCCCTGAAGGCAGAGCCGGCGGAGCTCCTCGGAGGCGGTCAGGCCCCCGGGGACGTCGAAGCCCGGGAAGTGCCGCTTGCCCAGGTCGAGGTCGATCGAGACGGAGTCGGCGATCTCCTGGCTGCGGTTGACCGCAGCCGTTACCAGGTCGCGGTCGGTGTCGGCGAAGGCGGCGTGCATCTCCTGCGGACTCTTCAGGTAGAACTCGCTGGAGTCCATTCGCATTCGCGAGGTGTCGTTGCGGAAGCGGCCCGTGTTGACGCACAGCAGGATGTCTTGAGCTTCTGAGTCTTCGCGATTGACGTAGTGGCAGTCGCAGGTGGCGACCGGTGGAATGCCGAGCTCCTTCGAGATCTCGAGGGCGACGTCGGTTACCTGCCGCTGCACATCGAGGCCGTTGTCTTGAATCTCGATGAAGTAGCGGTCGCCGAAGGTCTTCTGAAACCAGCCCGCGACCTCCCGGGCCTGGGCAAGCGACTCCCGCTGCTCCCGGGACGTGCCGATCAGGGAGCGGCTGAACTCGCCCGACAGGCAGCCCGACAGGCAGATCAGACCCTCGCCGTATTCGGCCAGCAGTTCGCGGTCGATGCGGGGCTTGAAGTAGAAGCCCTCGAGGTAGGCCTGGGTGGCGAGCTTGAGCAGGTTGGCGAAGCCGACGCGGTCGCGGGCCAGGAGCGTGAGGTGGTAGCTGGAATCCCGCTGGCTGCCCGCATCTTTTTGGAAGCGGCTCCCGGGGGCGATGTAGGCCTCGTAGCCGATGATCGGGTTGATCTTCGCCGCCTTGGCGGCCTCGTAGAACTCCAGCGCCCCATGAAGGTTGCCGTGGTCGGTGATCGCCAGGGAGTTCATCCCCAGTTCGACCGTGCGTGCCACCAGTCGGTCGATGGAACTAGCCCCGTCGAGGAGGCTGTAGTGGCTGTGGCAGTGGAGGTGGGCGAACGACTGCGTGCTCATCCGTGGGCCTCGCGCGAAAAGGCCGCAGTCTACCAGACGGGCCTGGGGGCTTTGAGCATGCGGGAAGCGGCCCGCAGGATGCGAAAACCGTTGATCCGAAAACCGTTGGTCCGCAGGTTACCAACCTGCGGCTACGTTCGGAGAAACCGTGGGTGCAGGTTGTCAACCTGCGGCTACGCGGCCAAAACCGTAGGTGCAGGTTGGTAACCTGCACACCACACGCCTATGGAACCGTCAGTCCGTCTGCGGCTCGCCGATCATCCGCAGCAACTCCGCCAGCCGGGCTTGAAGATCGAGCAGCGCCTGCCACTGCGGGAAGTCGAGTTCCACCTTTTCGGCGCCGGCGCGAATCACGGCGGCCTCGCTGGCATCGCGGAGCACCGCCTGCACGTAGTCGAGCAGTTCGGCGAGTTCGGCCGACTGGGCTGGGCTGAGTCGCTCCGGCAGGGGCGGAGGCCCTGAGGGCAGCAGCGGCGACCGCACACTCGACATGTCTTCGACGGCGTCGGGCTGTTGGCCGGAGATCTGCTTCATGCGATCGCGGAGCTGACGGGCATGCCCGTTGGCCGCCGGCTGTTGCCGGGCTGAGACCTCGGCGATGCGGCGGTCGATGTCGCTGTGCGACCCGACGAGAAGGAGGGAGCGGCCAACGGCGATCATGTCGCCGTGGCGGACGATCCGCACCTGGACGTCCTCGCCGTTGACCTTCGTGCCGTTGGTGCTTTCCAGGTCGGTGGCGACGATCTTGTCGCTGTCGTCCTGGAGCTTGAGGTGGTACCGGCTGACCCGCTCGTCGTTGAGCTGGATCGTGTTGCCCTCCTCGCGGCCGATCGTGACAGGCGTGGGCACGTCTTCAAACACACGGCCGCGGTCGGTGCCATGCAAGACGCGGAGAGTGATCAAAGCCATGTCGTCTACGCCCGCGGCCGGGCCCGCTTTCGCGGGTGATGCCCCGTCTCCGTCCGCCCGGGCAATCCTCCAATGTGAAGGATACACGACAGATCCGCCGCCGGCTGGATTCGGGTGGCCCTGGCCCGGCTCCGGATGCCCACCACGGTTGACCCGGCCGCAAAACCGGTACGATTGGAGGTACGCACCCGTAGCTCAATGGATAGAGCATCGGTCTTCGGAACCGAGGGTTGCAGGTTCGAGTCCTGCCGGGTGTATTGCGGGCGGTTGGTAGACCGGGTCCTCCAAGAGCCTCGCGCTCGAGTGCATGGCACGTGCAAGCGGACCGGCCGTGAGGCCGCGGGCGAATCGCTCTGGACGCCGCACCGTGTGGTGGTTCGCCCCACGCGTCACCTCGGGTCCGGCACTCCCCCAGCCTGCGCGCAGATCCGGACCTCGTCCCCCGACAGGGCCCGCGAGAACAGCCGCACTTCGTCGACGAGCCCCACGAAGTTCGCCTGGCTGCCGTCGCAAAACCCGCCGATCACCAGGTCGAAGTGGCTGGGTTGCACCGGCCCCGGCCGGTCGAGCGACGCCACCTCGGTGCCGTCTACGAACAGCCGCATCGTGCGGCCGTCGAACGTACCGGCCAGGTGCACCCAGCGGCCAAGCGGGAGCAACGCGGGGCCCGTGAGATGGTGGCTCCAGGCCGTCTGCGGCACTTCGAAGCAGGGGCGACCATCGAGTAGTCCGAGACGGTAGCCCGTGTCGACCCCGCCCCCCTGCACGCGATTGACGATCCAACGATTGTTTTGCGCCGCGTTGTCGGTTCGTACCCGGCAGTCGATCGTGAACGCATCGCCGACCGAGAGCCGCGGATCGTCCGGAACGAGGACCACGCCTCCTTGGCATTCGATCGCGCTGCCGACGATCCCCGGAACCCGCTCGACGCCGTCGAGCAGTTCGCCGCCGAGCCGGTGGCCGGAGATGTCGAACGCCACGGGCGTGCCGGCCGGCTCGTCGAACGACCACCAGCCCACGAGTCCGGGATGATCGCCAGCCACATCGATCCGACGCGTGAGCAACGGCCGCAGCTCCTCGCGACGGGCGAGCGAGGCGCGGGCTGCGGCGTCGTAGGGCCCGAGGCCCACGTCCTCGGGCAAGAGGTCGACGTGCTCGCGCGGCGCGGTGGAGAACACGTTCCGCACCGCGTCGAGATAGCCAAACCCATGCTCACGGCAGGGGGCGATAAAGTGTCCCTCGCCCCATTCATTCCAGTTGTCGAGGAGGATCATGCGGCTGCCGAGCTGATCCTTGGGAAGAGCCTGCGCGATCTCCTTCGCGTCGCGGAGCAGCCGCTCGAATCGTGACGGCGGAATCGACCAGACCGTGCCCTCGTCATGCCAGCCGCTCCATCCCTGCGACACCGTGACCACCTGCGGGAGCACGCCGCGGTCTCGCGTGGCCCTGATGAGATCGAGCTGCTGAGCGGCTGCGTCGTCGGCCGCGGGGCTGCCGGGAAGGTGCCAGCAGTAGGCGTACGAGGCATCGAGGGCCAAGGCCGCCATGCGGTCGAGCGTGGCGGGCACGAACCCCCGGTATTCGCCGAGCAGGGTGAGCCCCTTGAAGCCCGCGGCCTGGCAGGCGGCCCGCAGCTTCTCGATCGCCCGGGCGGCGGGCTCGGGGCCACCGAGATCCTGGATAAACCGGTCGATCTCGTAGATGAAGAGCACGGGCTTCCCATCAACCTGCAGGTAGCCAGGGTGCTTGAAGTACGTCTCGATCCAATAGGGGACGAGGTTGTCGAGGAAGTCGCGCTCGTCAGCCACGCCTCCGATGCCGTCGGCCTGGTTCTCCCACAGCAGCGCGAACTTCATCTGCTTCGCGACGGTTGACTTGAAGAAGCCGTCGTGGAGGCCTCGGCCGAACCGCGTCTTCACCGCGCCGCCCTCGCCGTCGCGATACCAGCAGTAGACGAAGAACGAGATTCCATGCTCGAGGGCCCACTTGGCCTCCCAGTCGGCCACCTGTGGATCCTCCTGGGTATAGAGTCCGAGGGCTGGCATTCGCTCGGGATGGCGGAGCACGCCGCGCCAGAGATCGGGGCGATCCGCTTCCCAGAGCGGGCAGTGAATCGCACCCACGAGCATGTCGGTTGCCACGGGTTCGGCCGGCGGTACGGCGTCGAGCTGTTGGGCGTTCACCGGTGGCAGGAAGTCGAGGGTGAGAGGCTGGCGGACGAGAGGGGCGCCCTCAGTCGAGAGTTCGAGCACGAGCTCGGCCGGGCCGGCCGCATCAGCCTCGACTTCAAACCGCAGGTGCTGCTCGCCATCGGCTGTCGTGATCCGGATCGGAGCCGGCGGCAGCGGCGTCACGAGCCGCACTCCCGGAGGCATGGCCAACGATGCCGTGACGTCGGCGTCCATCGCCCCATCGTTGACGACGACCGCCGTCAGGCCGGCGGGCCGGCCCGCGCGGCAGAGCGGCTGGTCGGAAAGGAAACGCCGGATGACAACGGCCCCGCCTTCCGCGCGTGCAGCCCACGCCGGCAGGCTGGCGATCACGCAGCAGGCCAGTCCCGTGCCGACGACCGCCGCAATACTGCCACGACGGGTGAGCGAGTTGCCAGCCATGCCCCGAGCATACCCCCGCCGCTCCGTCAGAAGCCTGAAAACCCCGATTTCACGCGACCGGAACCGGTCTATTTTTGCAATGAATGGCGACGCAAACCAGCAATGATCGGATGGCCGGCGGTGGTATGGTGTTTGGTGTTGACGACGGGGCTCAGTCAAAAAGGCTTCCGGTTGTTCTTTGACCAGCGAGGATGTCATGCGTGCAATAAATGCTCGGTCGATCGCCGCTCTTCTGGCAACTGCGTTTGCGGTCGCGGCTTCAACGCCGTGCCACGCCGTCACGATCTCCTATGTCGGCACCGAGCCGGGCGTCGGCCCAAACTTCGCGACCCAAAACTGGTCGAACTCGGCCGTGCCGAAGGCGTATGCCACCGGCACCTCGAATACCTACGGCAAGAACGGCTACTGGCAGATCAGGCCGATTCCGTATGCCCCTTCGAGCACCATTTACTCCGCCGCTGCAGCCGCCAACGACCTCGGCACGTCGGCCGGGTCGTTCCCCACGCTCTGGTCCGGCACGTTGCCAGCGTTCATGAGCAGCATCACCGGTGGTGCAGGTGACTTCGTCAACTTCAACTCCTACGCCATCTATCGTGGGCCCGACGGGTCGGCACTCTACACCCAGGGCGGTCTCTCGGTGCCTGTGAACCAAGGCCCTTACAACACCCCGAGCGGAGCGAATACGGGATACTTCGGGCTTTCGGCCGACATGGTTCTCAACTTCTCCGGCACGGTGCGCGTGGGCATCGCCGTCGACTCCGTGGCCGACGGCACCTACGCACCCAACTACGTCAGCATCTACTCGAACAGCACTGGCACCGTGTACTCTTCGGTGCTGACCCGTGACGGCACGCCTGACATGGCTGTGTTCGACATCGTCAATCCTGCTGGGGAGACGTTCAGCGTCGCCCAGTGGCAACTGGCTGGCACGCAGAGCGCGTCGGCGATGAGCCTCGTGACGTTCGACACGATTGTCGTGCCGGAGCCGTCTTCGGTTGCCTTGATCGCCATCGGCGGAGTAGCGGTGGCCGCCGGCCTGCGGCGTCGCCGCCGGTAGTTCAGGCGATTCTCCTGACGCACCACGTGCCGGAGCGGCAAGCGGATCTTTGGTCGCCGCGGGGAGAATCCTGGG
>QWPO01000121.1 GCA_003669255.1 Planctomycetota bacterium
GAAATGTGGACCTACCGGCAGTGGGTGGTGGGCGCCTTCAATCGCAACCTGCCGTTCGATCAGTTCACGATCCTGCAGTTGGCGGGCGACCTCGTGCAGGACCACGGCCCCAGCGCCTCCCCAGATCAGATCCTCGACAACCGGATTGCAAGCGGTTTCAATCGCTGCAACATCACGACGAGCGAAGGGGGAGCGATCGACGAGGAGTATCTCGTGCTGTATGCGCGAGATCGCACCGAAACCACCTCAGCCGTCTGGATGGGGCTGACGACCGGCTGTGCCGTCTGCCACGACCACAAGTTCGATCCGCTGTCGCAGCGCGAGTTCTACGAACTCGCCGCCTTCTTCAACAACACGACGCAGAAGGCGATGGACGGCAACGTCCGAGACACGCCGCCGATCCTCACGGTGCCGGCGCCCGAGGACAGGGTGCGGTTCGCGGCGCTCGAAGGCGAGATCCCTGCCGCGAAAGCCGCCGTCGAGGCCCGCACGCAGGCCGCCCGCCCTGAGTTCGATTCGTGGGTGAGGGGGCTGGTGCCCGAGTCGCTCCCCGCCAATCCGCTCCGCGAGACGCCGCTGGTGCACCTGCCCCTTGCCGAAGGCGCGGGATCAACGACTCACGTTTCCCTTCTCGGCAAGGAGACCGACGTGCCGCTCTCGGCGGGCACGACTTGGCAGGCCGGGCCACACCGGTCACCTGCGATCCTGCTCGACGGCAGGGCGGCCGAACTCCCCGGCGGCGGCGACTTCGAATGGAACGAGCCCTTCAGCGTGACGTTCTGGCTGCGGCCTTCCGGCACTTCCAAGCCTGGTTCCGTAATCGCCCGCATGGGCGAGGCACCCGCGAACCAGGGCTGGGATGTCTGGCTCGACGACCACCGGGTCGCCATGCACCTGTCCCACTCCTGGCCGGAGCACGGCCTCAAGGTCGTGGCCGGCGAGCAACTCCCGGCCGATGCGTGGACGTTCGTGGCAGTCACCTACGACGGCTCCGGCAAGCCGGAGGGCGTGACGATCTCCTACGACGGCACCCCGCGGAAAACGGAGGTGAAGAAGCAGCCACTCGGCGAGAAGTCGATCAAGACTTCGGCAGGCCTGACCATCGGCAGCCGGTCGAAGGGCGGTCTTCTCCGCGGCGTCGGCCTTGCGGACCTCTCGATCTGGGGCCGGGCGCTGCCGGCGGGCGAGGTGGCCGCCTTCTGGAAGGCACACCGGCTTCGCGACCTCGTGGCCCTGCCGGCGGACGAGCGGCCGCCGGCGGCCGGCGATCTCTACGACGGGTGGCTGGCCGAGGACGAGCAACACAAGACGCTGTCCGCCACTGTCGGCACGCTCGAGGCGGAGATGGCCACGCTCAAGAAGCGCGGCACGATCGCCCACGTGATGCACGAGAAGCCCGAGATGGCGAAGGCCCACGTTCTCGAACGCGGTGAATACGACAAGCGAAAGGACGAGGTCCAGCCAAAGACGCCCGACATGCTGCCGCCGTTTCCGGAGTCGCTACCGAGAAACCGGCTCGGGCTCGCCCAGTGGCTGCTCCTGCAGGACCATCCGCTCACCACCCGCGTGACGGTGAACCGGTTCTGGCAGGAGGTCTTTGGCACCGGCCTGGTGAGAACGAGCGGCGACTTCGGGATCACCGGGGAGCTGCCGATCCACCCCGAGCTCCTCGACTGGCTGGCGGTCGAGTTCCGCGAGGGAGGCTGGGACGTAAAGCGGCTCTTCCGGCTGATGGTCACCAGCGCCGCCTACCGGCAGGCCGCCACCTCCACGCCCGAGAAGCTCACCAAGGACGCCACCAACCGACTCCTTTCCCGCGGGCCGAGGTTTCGCATGGACGCCGAGATGGTCCGCGACCACGCCCTCGCCGCCAGCGGCCTGTTGGTTCGACAGATCGGTGGGCCGAGCGTACGGCCCTACCAGCCCGAGGGCGTCTGGGAGGCCGTGGCCATGGAAGGCAGCGACACGCGAAACTACGTTCGCGACAAGGGGGAAGGGCTCTACCGTCGCAGCATGTACTGGTTTTGGAAGCGGTCGGCGCCGCCGGCCTCGATGGACATCTTCAACGCCCCGTCGCGGGAAAACTGCTGCGTGAAGCGGGAGCGGACCAACACGCCTCTCCAGGCGCTCGTCACGCTCAACGATCCGCAGTTCGTGGAGGCGGCGCGAGTGCTCGCCGATCGGGCGCTGGAACTCGCGGCCGGCGACGACGACCAGCGACTCGAGTTCATCGCCGAGCGACTCCTGGCGCGGAGATTCTCGGCCGACGAGTTGCCGGTCGTGAAGAAGTCGCTGGCCGATCTCGCCGCCTGGTACACCGCGCACCCCGACGAGGCGAAGCAACTGATCACCGTCGGCGACTCGAAGCCCCGGGCAACCGACGCGGTGCAGCTCGCCAGCTGGACGATGCTCACCAACGAGCTCATGAACCTCGACGAGGTCCTCTGCAAATGAATCCTCCGATCCGCTCGCCCCTCGATGCACTGGGCCTGAACCTCACCCGTCGCCGGTTCTTCGAGCAGGGCAGCCACCTGCTGGGTGGCGCGGCGCTGGCGTCGCTCGCCGCCCAGGATGCCGTCCGCGGCGCGGCCTCCGTGGGTCCGGCGATCGACCGTGTTGCCAGCGCGATCGGCCCGCACTTCGCCCCCAAAGCGAAGCACGTCATCTATCTCCACATGGTCGGCGGCCCGCCGCAGCAGGACCTCTTCGACTACAAGCCGAAGATGGACGACTGGTACGACAAGGACCTCCCCGAGAGCATCCGCAACGGCCAGCGGCTCACCACGATGACGTCGGGGCAGACGCGGTTTCCGATCGCACCCTCGAAGTTCAAGTTTGTCCAGCACGGCGAGTGCGGGATGTGGATGTCGGAACTCCTGCCCTGGACCGGGAAGATGGCCGACGAGATGTGCTTCATCCGGAGCATGCACACCGAGGCCATCAACCACGAACCCGCGATCTGCTACATGCAGACAGGCAACCAGATCGTCGGCCGCCCGTGCCTCGGCTCGTGGACGAGCTACGGCCTCGGTAGCCTCAATAGCGATCTGCCCACGTTCGTCGTGCTCGTGGCCAGGTCAACGAAGCCGGAGCAGGCGCAGGCGATCGGTGCCCGGCTCTGGTCGAGCGGCTTTCTGCCGGGCGAATATGCGGGCGTGAGCTTCCGAAGCGCCGGCGACCCGATTCTCTACATCAACAACCCGCCGGGTGTGTCGGATGCCGTCCGCCGCACCACGCTCGATGGCCTCCAGGCCCTGAACCAACGGACGCTCGAGCAGATCGGCGACCCGGAAACGCGGACGCGAATCGCCCAGTACGAGATGGCCTTCCGGATGCAGGCGAGCGTGCCTGAACTCACGAACATCGCGAGTGAATCGGCGAGCACGCTCGCCCTCTACGGCGACCAGGTGAAGGACCCGGGCTCATTCGCCAACTCGGTGCTGATGGCGCGGCGGATGGTGGAGCGGGGCGTGCGGTTCGTGCAGATCTACCTCAACCATTGGGACACCCACGGCAACGTCGTGGGCCGCCTCACGAACGGCTGCAAGGACATCGACCAGCCCTGCTACGGACTCATGCAGGATCTCAAGGCCCGCGGCCTGCTCGATGAGACCCTCATCATCTGGGGGGGCGAGTTTGGCCGCACGGTCTACTCGCAGGGCGGCCTCTCCAAGGAAAACTACGGCCGCGACCATCATCCCCGATGCTTCACGATGTGGATGGCCGGCGGCGGCGCGAAGGGGGGCACGATCCACGGCGAGACCGACGACTTCTCCTACAACATCGTGAAGGATCCGGTGCACATCCGGGACTTCCACGCGACGGTCATGCATCTGCTCGGTTTCGATCACGAGCGGTTCACCTACCGTCACCTCGGTCTCGATCAGCGACTCACCGGCGTCGAGCACGCCCGCGTGGTGACGGACCTGCTCGCCTGATCGGGTGGGTTTCACAGGCTCACCGCGCGACCACGCGTGGCGATCCGACGAAGTGCGGGGATATACTGCTGGTTTCCCAGGCGCGGGGCAACGACTGTCCCGCTGTGCACAGTCCTCTACGACGGAGCCTCTGATGCCCAGTCAGTCATCGTCCCGCAGCCTCTTCCGTGGCCGCGTCGCTGGAGCTGCCTGCTTCGTTCCGCTCCTGCTGACGCTCGCGGCCACGGTGATCACGGGTGCCACCGACAAAGCCACGGGACAGGACACCGATCCGTTCGCCACAGCCCGCGAGATTCTGGCCATTCCGCCGCGGCCCGCCCGCCCGGCCCTGCCTCCCAGCCGGCTCCCCCTTGAGGTGCTCGACGGCGAGCGGATCGCCTTTTTGGGCAACTCCACCGCCGAACGGATGAACCTCTTTGGCCACTTCGAGGCCCTCCTGCACCAACGGTTTCCCGGCAAGCACCTCGTGGTCCGCAACTTCGCCCGCCCCGCCGACGAGGTCGGCAACCGCCAACGTCCGGGCGACTACACGAAGCTCGACGATCCCGTGGCTGCCTTTGGCGCCGACACCTACCTGCTCTTCTTCGGCTTCAACGAATCGTTCGCCGGGCCGGGGGGCGTGGCCAAGTTCACGGCCGACTACGAGAAGCTCCTTGATGAACTGGCACATCAGTATCCCCGCGACGACACCAAGGCCGCCCCGCGGTTCGTGATCGTGTCGCCGATCGCGGTCGAGGCTAGCGGCAGCCCCTACCTGCCCGACGCCGATGCCCAGAATGGTTCGCTCGCCCTCTACCGCGACGCCGCGAAGGCCGTCGCCGAGAAGCGGGGCCTCGCCTTCGTCGACCTCTTCGACGCCACCCGGAAGGAGTTCGCGACGCAGCCGGGCCTCCAGCAAACGATCAACGGCTGCCACGTCAACGAGGCCGGCGACGCCTTCGTCGGCGGCCTGCTCGACCGGTCCCTGTTTGGCGGTCCCGCCTCCAGCCAGCTCTCCGCATCCGCATTTGAAAAGCTCCGCGCCGCAGTCAACGACAAGTCATGGGTGCACATGCAGGACTACCGGATGGTCAACGGCTGGTATGTGTACGGTGGCCGTCGCACGTTCGACACGGAAACCTTCCCGCGCGAGTACGCGAAGATCCGCGGCATGGCGGCGGTCCGCGACGGCCGCGTCTGGAACATCGCCGAGGGCAAGCCCGTCGCCGGCACGCCCGACGACTCCGCCACGGGTGAACTGATCGTTCCGAATACCCGGTTTGGTGTACCCGGGCAGGCCTACAGCGAGAACAAGGAGGGTGGGCCGACGATCCTCCCTCCCGACGACTTGATCAAGACCTGCACGGTGCCCCCCGGCTTCGAGATGAAGCTGTTCGCCGACGAGACGAAGTTTCCGGAACTCGCCAAGCCCGTGCAACTGGCCTTCGATTCGAAGGGCCGCCTCTGGGTCTCGACGATGCCGAGCTACCCGCAGTGGCAGCCGGGCGATCCAGCACCGACCGACAAGCTCGTGATCCTGGAGGACACCAACAAGGACGGCTCGGCCGACAAGAGCACGGTGTTCTACGACAAACTCCACTGCCCGACCGGCTTCCAGTTCTTCGACGGCGGCGTGCTCGTGATGGATCAGCCGCGAATGCTCTGGCTCAAGGACACCGACGGCGACGACAAGGCCGATGTCGTGGTGCATGTGCTCGACGGCTGGGCCACGGAAGACACCCACCACACCGCCGGCGCCTTCGAGGCCAGCCCTGGCGGCCTACTCCACATGCTCGAGGGCGTGGCGATGAGCACCGCCGTCGAGACGCCGTGGGGCCCGTTTCGCAACTACGGTTCGTCCGGGGCCTATGTCCTCGATCCGCGGACGTGGAAGCTCCGTCACTTCAAGACACCCGGCTACGGCAATCCCTGGTGCTATCTCTTCAACGAGTGGGGCCAGGGCATCTGCGGCGACGGCACCGGCGCTGCGCAGCATTGGGACACGCCCCTCTCGGGCGCCCAGTACGGCGGCCGCAAGGGGCTCAATGCCGTGTTCGACACTGAGAATATGCGGCCCGTCGTGGGGAGCGACTACCTCCGCACGCGGCAGTTCCCGGACGACGTGCAGAACCAGTTCATCTACGCGTGCGTGATCAACATGAACGGCATCCCGCGGTGGACGATGTCCGACGACGGTGCCGGCTACAA
>QWPO01000056.1 GCA_003669255.1 Planctomycetota bacterium
CCTCACGGGCGGTGACCGGGCTCGAGATCGACACCCTCGACGACGCGGCGCTTGCCGCCGTGGCCGCCGATGCGGATGTCTGCGCCCGCGTATCGCCCGAGCACAATCTGCGGATCGTCAGGGCGCTGCAGCGGCTTGGCCACGTGGTCGCCATGACCGGCGACGGCGTCAACGACGCCCCGGCAGTGAAGGCCGCCGACATCGGGATCGCGATGGGCATCGCCGGCACCGACGTCACCCGCGAGGCGGCCGACATGGTGCTCACCGACGACAACTTCGCCTCGATCGTGGCGGCCGTGGAGGAGGGCCGGGGCATCTACGGCAACATCCAGAAGTTCATGCACTACCTGCTGTCGTGCAATGCCGGCGAGGTGCTGCTGATGCTCGTGGCGGCGGTCGCGGGCTGGCCACCGCCCCTCGCCGCGATCCAGATCCTCTGGCTGAACCTGGTGACCGACAGCCTGCCGGCGCTCGCGCTCGGTGTCGAGCCGCCGGAGCCCGACATCATGCGGCGACCACCGCGGCCCCCGCACGAAGCGGTGATACCATGGCGCCGCGGGCTGGAGATCGTGGCCCACGGCGGCCTGGTGGCGGCCGTTTGCGTGGCAGCATTTTGGATGACGTGGCAGGGCGACAACGCCCGCCTCGAGCACGCCCGCACGGTGACCTTCTGCGTGGCGGCCTTCGCGCAACTCCTGTTTGCGATCGCCTGCCGTAGCGACCGTCTCACGGCGGTGCAGCTCGGCTTCTACGGAAACCCGGCGCTCCTGCTCGCCGTGGCAGTCTCCGCGCTCCTGCAGGCGGTCGTCGTCACGCTCCCGCCGACGCAGTCCGTGTTCGAAGTGGCCTCCGGCGGCCCCGGCCGCGACTGGCCGCTCGTGCTTGGCCTCGCGATCGTGCCACTCGCCGTGGTCGAGGCGTTGAAGATCATCCTGCAGGGCTTGCGATGGTGACGAGCGCGGGCGGGACATCCAAGCCGAAGGCCGTCAGGCCTCGGGCGAACCACCCTGAAATGACGGCTTTTGCTCGGCGTGCCCCACGCCTCACGGCGTTGGGCTTGTACGAACAGACGCCCGTCAGACCTTGTAGCCGTCGCGGGTGATGTCGGGCTTGATGCCCTCGGGCGTCTCGTCGCTCGCGATGTCGAACCACTCGGGCTTGAACTCGATCCGCGGCTGCGTGGTCGGGTTGTTCAGGGCCACGTTGCTCACCAGCGCGATCACCGCGTCGGCGATCGCCACTTCCGGCTTGCAGCGGGGCTGGTTCTCAGGCGACGGGTTGCGGATGCACCAGGCCCAGTGCTCCATCTCTTCGGTGTAGCCGCGGGAGGGAGCGGCATCGCCGCCCGCCTTGCCGGCCGCCACGGGGCCACCACCGCCGCTCTCGGTCGTGTCGAGCGTGGGGGAGCCGTCCTTCGCCTTGGCCACGGTCACCCGTGTGTCCTTCGAGGAATCCTTGTAGAGCATCACGTCTTGCTCCTGCTCAAGGACCAGCGTGCCCTTCGTGCCGAGCACCACCTCGCCGTAGCCACCGAAGCCGTTGCCGTTGATCGACGAGTAGGTGACGACAATCTTCTTGTTCTTGTCTTCCTCGTAGCCCGGAGCGGGATACTCATACATGCAGTAAACGTGGTCGTCGATCTCGCGGTCGGCCGGGAAGATGCTGCGGTTGCCTACGGCCGTGACCGTCAACGGCTTCACCTTCTTGCCCGGGCCGTGCATCGCCGACACGAAGATGCCGGCGGCGTCGAGCTGGTGGCTGCCGAGTTCGGCCATCAGGCCGCCGCCCGTGCGGTTCCAAAGCCGCCAGCGGATCAGCTCCTCGAGCGGCGTGCGGACGGAACCGTCGCCGATCGTCTTTTCTGTGTAGCCATACTTCGCGGCATCGACGGCCTGGTCGAGGATCTGCGCCTCAAGCTGGGCGATCTGCTTCTGGAGCGCGTCGATGTCGGCCGGCTTGGCCGTCTCGAGATCCTTCTTCCAGCCGGCGAGTTTCTTGGCGAACGAGGCGTCGCCCGGCATCGGCGGCTTCCAGGAGTCTTTGCCGGGGAGGTTGCCGCGGTGCCACTGGGCGCGGATCGAGTGGACGTCGCCGATCAGCTTCGCGGTGCCGATCGTGTGGACGGCGTTGTCGTAGAGGATGCTGTAGTGCCGCTGGTGACCGGTGGCGAGAATCTTGCCCGTCTCGCGGGACACGCGGCCCATCTCCTTGCACTCATGGATGCTGTGCCCCATCAGCTTCTCGGTGAGCACGTGCTTGCCGGCCCGCATCGCCTTGATGGCGGCTGGGGCATGGAGGTGGAGGGGAAGGGCGATCACCACCGCCTCGATGTCGGGGTCGGCGAGCATGTCTTCGTAGGCGCCGTAGACCTTCACCTTCGCGCGAGCGGCGTCTTCGGTGGACCACTTGTATTTCGACATCAGTCCCGGGCGGGCCTTGTTGGCGCTGGGGCTGGAGACGTCGCCGTGAAAGGCGCGGAAGACGTTGTAAGGACGAATGTCGGCGATCGCGACGACGTTGAGATACTCGGGATTGTGCGCGCCGAGGAGCACGCTGCCCTCGTCACCCGTGCCGAGGAAGCCCACGCGGAGCGGGTCGCCCACGCTCTTGCCGTAGCCGAAGTAGATCGAGCCGAGGCCGGCCCCGGTGGCGACGCCGGCGGCCACCGTGCCCGCGAGGAAGTCGCGGCGGGTGATTGCCACCGCCTCGTCGAAGTTTTCCTTGCCGATCTGCTTCTGCTGTTCAGTCAGGTTCATCGAAGGCACCTCGGGTCGCAATTCAAGATCTACGGATCAGCGGCTGCAGGAGTTCGCACTGCCGCAGCAGCCCTGCGGGAACCACCGCTTGAGAAAGAAGTCGAGCCCGCTCCAGCCGCCGATTGGCAGGGCGGCGATGGCGAGCAGGGCGGCGAGCTCCACCCACTGGTTGTACGTGGCCTGGGCACCGGGCACCCAGAACGGCTGCGAGGCGATCACGCTCGCCAGGAACAGAGCCCCGCCCACGGCGTTGAACTTCGTGAGCAATCCGACCACGAGGCAGGCCCCGATCGTGACGAGCGACCAGCTCACGAACCGGTCAGCCTTCCAGAGCTCTGAGGGCCCGGTGGCGGCATCGGCCCGGCTACGGGCGGCGGCGTCGGGCAACTGGCCGTCCCATTCCGCGACGAGCTTCTGGCCGATGGCGGCGGCGTCTTTCATCCATGCCGAGGCCTGGCCGGCGAGTTCCTTCTGTTTCTTGGCAAGCCGCTCCCGCTCGAACGGGATGTCGCGGGACCCGGGCTTCTGCTCCATGGCCGCGAGCCGCCGGACCTGGAGCCGGTAGTCGGCAAGGTCGTCGGCGATGCCCTTGCAATAGTCGGTCAGATTTCCAGCGGCCGTTTCCAGGCTCTGCTCCGCAGCGGCCTTTGCTTCGCCCGAGAGCGCCACCGCCTTCGAGCGTGTCTCGAGCAGCCGCTGCCATGAGGCGACCACGCTCGCCTGCCAGGCCTTCGACGCCTCGTCGGCGGGACGATCGTCGGCCGAGCCGAGCGTTGCCGCCCAGTCGCCAGTTTCAGGGAGCGAGGACCGGTAGAAGTCGGCAAGTGGCCCGACCGCCGCCTTGCGGAAGCCGGCGCTCGACCAGTCGGCATCCCGAAGGTGCGAAACACCCTCCAGGAAGAAATGCAGGCCACAGACGATGCGCAGGACGGCGAGGGCTGCGACGGCGAGGAGGGGAAGACGCATGGGGGATGAGCGAGGGAGCGACGCCGGGGAACCGTCCCCGATTCTGTCTATTCATACTACACGATACACGGGGAACGGCTGATTCGCCGTACCTCTCCCGGGGTGACGCTTCCTGACGCCGCTGGCGCGAAAAAATGCTTGCCAGATTGGCCGCGGCCCTGCGAAAACCGCGGCCATGAGAATCGTGCTCTGCTATCCCGTGGAGGCCCGCCACCTCTCCCAGATTCAGGGGGTGTGGCCGGAGGCTACGCTCGTCGATGCCGGTCAGGATCGGGTGGCGGAGGAACTCCCCACAGCCGACCTCTTCTGCGGCCACCCCAAGGTGCCCGTGCCCTGGGAGCAGGTCGTCGCCGGGCAACGGCTCCGCTGGATCCAATCGTCGGCCGCCGGGCTCGACCACTGCCTCGTGCCGCCGGTCGTGGCATCCGACATCGTCGTCACGAGCGCCTCGGGCGTGCTTGCCGACCAGGTGGCGGAGCAGACTGTCGGCATGGCGATCTCCTGCACGCGGCGGTTCCCGTTGTTCCTCGAGCAGCAGGCTCGCCGCGAGTTCGTCCGCCGGCCCACGGTGGATCTCACGGGAGCCACCGTCGGCATCGTGGGGCTCGGCGGCAACGGCCGCCGGCTCGTGGAGGTGCTCGAGCCGTTTCGGGTGCGGATCCTCGCCACCGATTGGTTTCCCGTGCGGAAGCCGCCGGCGGTCGAGTTTCTCGGCAGCCCGGACACACTCTTCGACATCCTGCCGGAGGTCGACGTCCTGTTTCTCTGCGCCCCGCTCACGGAGCACACCCGCAACCTGATCGATGCCCGCGCCATCGCCCGGATGAAGAAGGGGGCGATCCTCGTGAACGTGGCCCGCGGTGCGATGGTCGATGAGAATGCGCTGGTCGACGCGCTCGAAAGCGGCCACCTCGACTCCGCCGCCCTTGATGTCACACCCGAAGAGCCGCCGAAGCCGGAGAGCCGGCTGTGGACCGCCCCGCGGCTCTTGATCACGCCGCACGTCGGCGGGCAGGCCAAACACCGGATCGATGCGATGACCGATTTTTTCTGCGATAATCTTCGCAGATACCGCGCGGGCAGGCCCCTGCGGAATCTCGTCGACAAGCGGCTCGGCTTCCCCGAACCGCCCGATGAGGAGTTGCCATCATGAGCACCACCATTCTGCAGGAAGACCGGCCGACGATCACGGCGGCGGGCGACGTCGGGAGCCGCTGCCCCGACGAACTCCTCGCGAGATACACCGAGATGCTCGGCGCCGGTCGGCTCAACTGGACGGAGTACCACACGCTTTCCCGGCGGCTCGGGGCCGGTGGCCAGGGCGTCGTCTACCTGTCGACCCGCCGCGGCTCCGACAACTTCACGCTCCCGGTGGCGCTGAAGATCTTTTCGCCCGAACGCTATGCCTCGGAGCAGGCCTACGGCGAGGCGATGAACCGGATTGCGGCGGTGGCCGCCCGCGTCGCCCAGATCCAGCAGGACAACCTCCTCGACGTCCAGAACTTCGTCGAGCAGCGGATGATCCGAATGATGGAGATGGAGTGGATCGACGGCTACGACCTCTCCCGGCTCCTCGCCCCAGAACTCCTCGAGCGGACGAAGGCGAGCGTGACCGAGGATCGCTGGCGGTATATCAACAAGGTGGTCGTGACGGCAGGGCCGCAGCAGTCGCGGCTCAAGCCGGGCGTGGCGATCGCCATCGTCCGCGAGTGCCTCGCCGCGCTGGCGGCGCTCCATCGCGAGGGGATCGTTCACGCCGACGTGAAGACGGCCAACATCATGGTGAAGCGGACCGGCAACGCGAAGATCATCGACATCGGCTCCGCGCACGCGGTGGATGAGCCGCCCCCCACCAAGACCTGCACGCCGGCCTACGCCGCGCCCGAGGTGCTCGAGGGCAAGGAAAACACGCCGCGTTCCGACCTCGCGAGCCTCGGCTACGTGCTCGTGGAGATGCTGTCGGGCCAGCCGCCGTTTGCGGGCCTGCAGTCGTTCAGCGACCTTCTCGAAGCCAAGCGATCGCTGGTTCATCGCCTGCCGCAGATCCTCCCGACCGAGGTGACCTGCAATGAACTGCTGATGAACTTCTGCCGTGGCCTGATCACTCCCGATCCGGGCAAGCGGTTTCCGAGCGCCGAAGATGCCGACATGAAGAAGGGGGGCGCGGCGAGCTTCCACCGCCAGCTGATCGTGGGCGGCCTGGCGAGCGAGTACGAAAACGAGATTCGCGCCTGGCTTGAAGAGTTGGAGTGACTCCGAACCGGAGAGCAGGTTTTCAACCTGCTCAGACCGCGGCACAGGTTGACAACCTGTGCTACGTGGGGCCAGGAGCCGCAGGTTGGCAACCTGCGCTACAAGGGGACCAGGAGCCACAGGTTGACAACCTGTGCTACAAGGGGA
>QWPO01000138.1 GCA_003669255.1 Planctomycetota bacterium
CGCGCAAACGGCGGGTAGTTGGCGACGAAATAGCTGCCCGGCTCGGTTCGCTCGGCTTCGTCGCTCATACGCTCCGCCGCTTACAGGCCTCGGGCCGCGAGGAGATCGTCGAAATCCCTGAGATGATAGGCGACCTTCACGCGGTCGAGGACGCGGCATAGGCTCCGCAGCGCGATCCCCATGCCGTCGGGGCCGCTCGTGCCGCCAAACTGGCCGCCGCCGCGAACATGCGGTTCGAGATCGAGAAACACGCCCGGAATACCGCGGCGGGAGAGCTTCTTGGTGAGCGTGGGCAGCATCCCGCGGAGGTCGGCGAGGATCTTCTCGTGGCCGCCGGCACCGATGTCGGCCGGCACGAAGTGGGCCAGTGCGTCTTCCTCGACGTGCTTCCCGCGGGCGGCGGCCTTCACCGGCCGGTAATCCTTGATGTGCACCCAGCCGAGCCCCGGCTTCATCGCCTCCCACTGCTTCCAGACCTCGTTCGTCGAGAAGCCCTGCACGATCAGGTTGGCCGCGTCGAACACGAGCACGAGCGCGGGGTGGTTCACCCGGCGGTGGATCTCCGCGAGCAGCTGGCCGGTGCGGCCCACGAGGTTGGCCTCCACCTCCAGGCCGAAGGTGAGATCGGAGCGGTGGCAGGCCTCGGCAATCTTGCCGATCTGGTCCACCGCCTGCTCGAGGTGATCCTCGGGCTTGGCGTCTTTCGGCGGATAGAAGGAGAAGCCCCGGATCAGCTTGGTCTCGAAGGCATGGGCCAACTCGCAGGCCTTGGCCACGTCCTTCGCGAGATACTGCTTGAAGGGCACATAGGCGTTCTTCGTGCCGTCGGCTTTGTCGAGCAGTTTCACCTTGCCGATGGGCGAGGCAATCGAGGCGACGTTGAGGCCGTATTCGTCTTCGAGGTGGCGGACCTTCTGGATCTCGGCCATCGAGAGCTTCATGACGTTCTTCACGCCCTTGCCCACGTCGATGTTCCGCAGGCTGTAGTACTCGAGTCCCAGGGCTGCCAGGGCCGAGAACTGCTCGACGGCCGAGAGGTGGAAGGCGGCCTCGTCGGCGAGGGCGGAGAGGAGGACGGCGGGCTGCGGCATGGAGATTCCTGCACAAGCTGGTGGCGGATCGCGGTCGCGGAATGCGATTGTGGGCAGCCGCGCGCTGGAAAGATAGCGCCGAGCAAGGGCAGCCGAAAAAAAGCTCCGGGCAGGCCGCCTGGCGACGACCTGCCCGGAGAACGAGCGAGCGACAGAGCCTCAAAAACCCCGCCGGCGTCAGCCGTCGAGATTGCCGGCACGACGGCGGCGACGGATCAGGTCCGCCATGCCCAGAGTCGCCATAGCTGCGATGGCATACGTGGAGGGCTCGGGCACAGCCACGGGAGAGACGTCCACGCCGCGGAACACGAAGTTCGTCCCTGCCGACTGCAGCGTGTTGAACGTCGTCGAGGTCGACAGTGAGCCGGTGTCGAGAAAACTGATCAGGCTGTTGTTGCTGGTTCCGGTCGTCGTGGCGAAAAGCGTGGCCGTGCTCGTCGCTGCGTCATATGAGCCCGTGAGGCCACGGATCGACACAAGACTTCCCCCGGCCGCGGCGGTGCCGGTCGTCAACAGGCCGCTCGAGGTGTCAAATCGAAACGCCGAGCCGGTCTGGGACCATGCCCCGCCGCTGAAGTTGAAGCGGTTGATGCCGCCGGCCGTGGATGTTGTGCGGTCGTCGGCGACGTAAGCCAGATCGAGCGTGCTGTCATTGTTGGTGTCGAAGAGCACGAAGCCATACGCCTCAGCCGAAGTGCCCATGTTGATAAACGATGTGGCCGTCTGGCCGGAGGTCGTGGGTAATCCGGAGCCGATCGAGTAGACGCCGCGGGTCGTGCCGGACCCGGTCGAGAAGAACAACTGGTTGTTGTAGATCTCAACGTTGCGGAGGTTCGTCACTTGACCCGTCGCGGTGCTGCTCACCTGGGTGAACGCGGTGCCGTCGAAATACCAGGCGCCGCCGGTAACGGGAGAGCCGGACGAATGACCGGTGGCGTAGAAGGTGCTGCCGCTGGTGGCGATGCTGGAGCGATAGTTATTGCCGCTAAACGGCGATACGCCGGCGGGCGTCCCGGGGGTCGTGCCGCTCGGCCCACCGACGGGGAACAACGTGCGGTTGATCACGTTGCCCGTGGCGTCGAGCGTCGAGTTGACCTTCGAGTTCAAACTAGCGACGCCCGCCGTGCCGGCCGCGTTGTTGTAGCCCGGCACCGAGACGAAGCCGCCGTAGGTGTTGAGGTAGCCGTCGGACGAGGCCGAGCCCGAGTCGGTCTGCGGGTCGCTCGTGCCGGAAGGCAGGATGATCGTCTGCGTAAGGCTGCCTGCCGTGGTGACCTCGAGGACCGAGATCTGGAACGCGGTGCTAGAGAGGGTTGTCGTGCCGTTGCCAATCCGCTCGACGACGAGCGAGCCACCGGAAAAGGGGGCGGCGTGTGCCGGTGCCGCAGGGGCGACGACGGTGGCGATCGAAGCCAGCGCGGCGATGCCGGCCGTGAACTTGAACCAGTTCGATGCGTTCATGAGCTGTTCCTTTCAAGAGGGTGGGGCGCGAATCAGATCGTCATGCACCGGGTGCACTCACACGCCGTGCGTAGTCAACGGTCGCACTCTATCGCCGTCGCCGCCCGCGCACTGTGAGGATTCGATGAAGTGACGAATCGGGCACAGGCAGGGACGAATCGGGCAAAATCTGGGACGAATCGGGCAGGCTGGGACGAATCGGGCACGCCCAAAACGATCCAGGCCCGCGCCGCGCCCCGTCAGAACGACGCCAGATGATCGGCCGCCGGATGCGAGACGGCAATCCGCGAGGAGATTCCGCCCCGCGGCGTGAAGTGGGCCACGAGCGTCATCCGCCGCGGCTGGAGCACGGCCACGAGGTCATCGAGAATGCGGTTGGTCACGTTCTCGTAAAAGATGCCCTCGTTGCGGAAGGCCTGAAGGTAGAACTTCAGGCTCTTGAGTTCGACGCAGGTCTTGTCTGGAACGTAGCGAAAGGTGAGCGTGCCGAAGTCCGGCTGTCCGGTCTTCGGACAGACCGATGTGAACTCGGGGCAGATGATCTCGATCAGGTAGTCTCGACCCGGAAACTGGTTGGCGAAGGTCTCCAACTGGTCGCGGGACGGTGAAGTGTTTGTGCTCATATTTGTGCTCATAGTGGTTGCAAGTGTGCCATGAAAGATGTCAACACGATAGCCGCGACGGTGGAAGCAGGGCAGGGGACCGGCCCGCGGCGGGCCGTGGTTCTCCTCTCGGGGGGCCTCGACTCGGCGACGGCCGCGGCCTGGGCCGTCTCCCGCGGCCTCGCCCTCTCGGCCCTGTCGGTCGACTACGGCCAGCGTCACCGGGTCGAACTCGACGCCGCCCGCGACGTGGCCCGGGCACTCGGCATCGCCGACCACGTGGTGGTGAAGGTCGACCTCGCGGCCTTCGGCGGCAGCGCGCTGGTCGATGCCTCGATCGCCGTTCCCCACGGGCGACCTGACGCCGAGATCAGCCACGGCATCCCGGTCACCTACGTGCCCGCCCGCAACACCGTCTTCCTGTCGCTCGCCCTGGCGATGGCCGAGACCCGCGGCGCTGACGCGATCGTGCTCGGCATCAACGCCGTCGACTACAGCGGCTACCCCGACTGCCGGCCGGAATACCTCGAGGCCTTCGCGCGGATGGCGACGCTCGCCACGAAGGCAGGCGTCGAGGGGAAGCCGCTCGAGTTCCTCGCGCCGCTCGTCGATCTCTCCAAGGAGGCGATCATCCGGCTCGGACTTTCGCTTGGCCTCGACTACGGCCTGACCACGAGCTGCTACGACCCACTCCCGAACGGCCGCCCCTGCGGCACGTGCGACTCGTGTCGGATCCGCACGGCCGGCTTCGCGGCGGCTGGCGCCGCGGACCCGCGATGCGAGTTGGCGCGATGGCGATAGCGCGGAGCGACCGATGAAGATCTCCGAGATCTATGCGTCGCTGCAGGGAGAAGGGCTGCTGGCCGGCACGCCCTCCACGTTCGTCCGCACGAGTGGCTGCAACCTCCGCTGCGTGTGGTGCGACACGCCGTTCACATCGTGGAAGCCCGAGGGCCGCGAGATGGCCGTCGCCGAGGTGCTCGCGGCGGTCGAATCGCACGCCCCGCGGCATGTCGTGGTGACCGGTGGCGAGCCGCTGCTCCTCGCCGAGGCCGCCGATCTCTGCCGCGAACTCCGCGGCCGCGGCCACCATGTGACCGTCGAGACCGCGGGCACCGTGTTGCCCGCCGCCGACGGACCGCTCTTCGACCTCGTTTCGATCAGCCCGAAGCTCGTCTCCTCGACACCGCCGGCCGACACGCCGGGCAGCTGGGCCGCGCGGCACGACGCGGCACGCCGGCGAGACGATGTGCTCCGCTCGCTCGCAGCCTCGGCGCCGCACCAGTTCAAGTTCGTGGTCGAGACCGACGCCGATCTTGCGGAGGCGTGCGACTGGCTCGACGACCTGGGGCCGGTCGTCGATCGCGGCCGAGTGTTTTTCATGCCGCAGGCGCGGACGGCAGAGGAACTTGCGTCGCGGACGGCGTGGCTGGCGGGCGAGTGCCACCGGCGCGGGGTCCGGCTCGCGCCGCGGCATCACATCACGTGGTTCGGCAACCGCCGGGGCACGTGATGCCCGCAGGTTGCCAACCTGCGGCTACTTTCAGGCGTTCTGATCCCAACGTAGGTGCAGGTTGTTTACCTGCACCCGCACAACGCCCCGCCCCAATCCACCGCAGGTTGCCAACCTGCGGCTACGTTCAGGCATCACGCCGGCTTGGCCGGGGCGTGCCCTCGCGGGCCGAAGGCCAGCACCGTTGCGGCGCCAACCGCCACCACCAGCATGCCCGCGAGAAAAAACGGGCTCACCGCGTTAAGCGGCGTCTCGTTGAGCGCGAGCGTGGTGAGTGTGTTGATCACCGGAGCGCAGCCGAAGACCACCGGCATCACAGTGAACGGCTTACCGCCCAGCGTGAAGGCGAGGATCGTGCCGAGCGCCCCGATGGCCCCAAGCGAGCCGGCGCCGAGGCTCCAGAGGACGCCGTTGGCATTCCATTGCCCGGTGTCGCCGAGTGGCACAAGCAGGGCCAGCGGCACGAGCACCGCGATCAGGAAGTACGACGCGCCGATGCAGATCAGCGGCCGCAACCGGCTTCCCTGCATGCCGGCCTGGCCGCGGTGGAGCACCGGGCCGTACGAGCCCCACGAGACCATCGCCAGCGCGATCGACGCCAGCACGGCGAACAGTCGTTCGGCCTTCTGCTCGACCGTCGGCTTCGCCGGCGCGGCCACCTCGGCCACCTCTGCAGACGCGGCGGCAGAGGCCACGGCAGCCACGGCAACGGGCCGCGGCGGTGGCGACTGCGGCTTGAACACGAGCACCGTTACGGCCCCGGTGATCACAAGCAGCAACCCGGCAAGAAACGGCGCCTTGAGCTGGTCGAAGCTCTTGTTCATCGCGGCCGTGAGGAGCGTGTTGATCACAGGCGCCCCGCCAAACACCAAGGGCATCACGTAGATCGGCTTGCCGCCGAAGTGGAGCGCCAGGATCACTCCCAACGCCCCGCACGCCCCGGCCACCCCGGCGAGCAAGCTCCAGATCGCGCCCTTTGTCGTCCACGCTCCCTTTTCGCCCTTGAGGAGCAGGAGCGACGGCACGAGCACGGCGATCACGAAGTAGGCGACGCCCACGCAGACGAACGGCCGCAGGGGCGAGTGCATGTCTTCGCGGCCGAAGTGGAGCACGGGCCCGTACATGCCCCAGCACATCGCCGTCAGGCCAATCGCCGCCAACATACCGAGAAACTGCAGCATCATCTCACTCCTCGCGGATTCCGAACGTGGGCAAGCATACCCCGGCTCACCGCGAGCGGCGGCCGAGGGCGTCGAGCGTCGCGGCCCCGACCTCCTCCACGCTGATCAGCCGCATGCAGTCGTGGTGGCGGAGCGGACACTCGCCGCGATCGCAGGGAGAGCAGGGGAGCTCGCGGCGGATTTCCACGCATCTCCCCGGGTCGGACCGGCCGACCCGGGGATCGGTGGGCCCGAGCAATGCCACGGTGGGCACGCCGAAGCCG
>QWPO01000032.1 GCA_003669255.1 Planctomycetota bacterium
CGACAGCGGGTCGGTCGGAGTCCGTCCGAGCACGATCAGGTCGATGCCCCGGTCCTTCGCGGTCGCAACAATCTTATCCCCCGGATTGCCCTGGGCGATGATCGGCTTCGCCGATCGGAACACGGGCGGCAGCGTCCCGACAAACGCGTCGAGCGTGCCGCCGAGCGCCGTCACCTCGTCATCGTGCTCCTGCTGCCAGGCCTTTGCGACCGAGGCGGTGTCGGGATCGCGGACGCGGTTTTCGAGCCACGTGGGCAGCGGCCCGGCGAGGAGTGACTCGGCCACGCCGATCACCAGCCCCTCGGTGCCGGCGGGCCAGTGGATGTGGCCGAGGGCTTTGGCGACCGACGCCGCGCTCGCCGGATGGTGGCAGGCGAGCACCTTCAGGCCGCGGTCGTCGGCCGCCGCCTCGCGGACGACCAGCACTGGCCGATCACCGCCATGCACCACGGCCCTCGACACGCTGCCAAGCATGAGGTTCTGCAGGCCACCATGGCCGCGGGCCCCCACCACCACCATGTCGGCCTGCCACTGTGCGGCGGACGCAAGGATGCCGACCGCGGCGGCCGCATCGCTTTGGATAAACTCGGCCCGCGCCGCGACGTCGGCGGGCAGCGCGCCGCGGGCGTCGTCAAACACGGCTGCTGCTGCCCCGCCGATGATCGACCGTGACGCCTGCGGGACACGCTTTTCGAGGTCGCGGGGAGAGTAGTAGAGGGCGACGAGGTCGGACGCGGGATCGAGGAGCCTCCCGGCCATGCGCACCGCATCGAGTGCGGGCTTCGAACCATCGACGGCGATCAGGACTCTCATGACAGGTGCTCCTCGTGGCGTGTGGCCGGTGTGTGATGCGGACTCATGCGATCCAGACCTTCGAGGGCTCTCCCGGCACCTCGCGAACAAGACGGGGAACGGCGTAGCCCGGGAGCGTGTCTCGGAGTCGGCCGTGGAGTTCCTCCGCGCGGGCCTGCGGAACGTCGAAGTGGGTGGCGCCGCGGACCCGATCGAGCAGATGGAGATAGTAGGGCACGACGCCGATCTCGACGAGCCTCTCCGACAAGGCCGCGAGCACGGCAGCGGAGTCGTTGACGCCGGCGAGCAGGACCGCCTGATTCAGGATGATCGCCGGCGTGGCGGCGAGGGCACGCACGGCGCCGGCCACCGAGGCGTCGAGTTCCGCGGGATGATTGGCGTGAAGCACCACCACGCGGGCGAGCCGAGAGGCCGTCAGCACGTCGACGAGCCCCGGCGTGACACGAGATGGTAGCACCACCGGAAGCCGCGTGTGGATCCGAATTCTGCGGAGGTGCGAGATGCCATCGAGACGCTCGATCACCTCCCCGAGAAAGGCGTCGTCGGCCAGTAGCGGATCGCCGCCAGAGAGGATCACCTCGGTGAGCGAGTCGTCGGCAGCGATCGCCTCGAGCCCCTCCGCCACGCCCCGGCGAGAGGCTCCGCTAGCGGCGTAGGGAAACTCGCGGCGGAAGCAGTAGCGGCAGTTCACGGCGCAGCCAGCGGTGAGGAGGAGCAGCGCGCGGCCGTCGTACTTCTTCACCAGCCCCGGCGCGGCCAACACGTCGGCCTCACGGAGCGGGTCAGCGGACCAGCCGGCGACGTCTGCCGTCTCCGCCGTCTGGGGCAGCACCTGGAGCAGCAGCGGGTCGCGAGGGTCGCCCGGCCGCATCCGCTCCGCGAACGCCCGTGGCACGAGAAGTGGAAACGATCCGGTCGCGGACCGGGCCGCTTCTGCGATCCCGGCGTCGAGGCCGAGCATGCGGCAGAGTTCGACCGGGTCGCGGATCGCGTCGGCGAGTTCCCGCTGCCATTCGGACTGGGCCGGTGGCGTGGTGCGGACGAGGGTGGCGGTCGGCATCGGGAACGGCCGGTGGAAGTTGACAGGTTCGGGCGTCGCGGCGACGCTTGACCCTCTACAAGGATACGGGTGTCGGCCCCCGAAGAGAAAGCGGCCATCCACAGGAGCGTCGAGCAGCAGTGCCAGCCTACAACACGAGTGAGTTCAAGAAGGGCCTCAAGGTCCAGATCGATGGCGACCCGTACATCATGATCGAGTGCAACTTCGTGAAGCCGGGCAAGGGGCAGGCACTCTACAAGTGCAAGCTCCGCAACCTGCTGCGGAATACGGTGCTTGACCGGACGTACAAGAGCGGCGACTCGCTCGACGCGGCCGACATCACCACGATCGAAGCCCAGTTCCTCTACAAGCAGGGCGAGGCGTTCGTGTTCATGGACAACGCCAGCTACGAGCAGTACGAGCTCTCCAAGGAGCAGGTCGACGACGCCTGGAAGTGGATCAAGGAGGGCACCGTCTGCTCGATGCTGCTCTACAACGGCAATCCGATCTCGATGGAGCCGCCAAACCACATGGTGCTCAAGGTCGAGTACGCCGAACCGGCGATGCGCGGCAACACGGCGACCAACCTCACCAAGCCCGTGAAGCTCGAGACGGGTGCCGACGTGATCGTGCCGGCGTTCATCGAACAGGGCGACTCGATCAAGGTCGACACCCGAACGGGCGACTATCTCGAGCGGGTGAAGGCCTGAGCCGCCGGCCGGAGCGCAGGTTTTCAACCTGCGGCTGTAGCGTAGGTTTTCAACCTGCGGAAGTAGCGTAGGTTTTCAACCTGCGGCACATCAGAGAACAGGTTGAAAACCTGTTCTACGGTGGCAACAGGTTGAAAACCTGTTCTACGTTTCGGCAGGTGCGACGCTTCAGTCCCAATACCAGGCGTCGCCGGGGAGATCCTTCGCGGCGGCGTGGGCCGACTTCACCTGGCCCTTCTCGTCCATGATCAGGTTCGGGGCATCGATCGCCATTCGCGGGTGGACGGTTACGCCGCCGCCAACCGGCGTCAGCAGCCGGTTGCCCCGCCAGACGGCATGGATCGCCGTTTCGGCGCGGGTGGGGGCCGTGAGCCGCTCGACCGGATAGGCCTGTTCGCTGCACAGCGTCTCGGCGGCCCAGCCGGCCTTCCCGTAGGCGTCGTGCTCCTGCATGTAGGCGGCCGCAACCACGAGATCGATCATGTTTCGGAGTTGGGCGTAGACGGGGCTTCGGGCCGCGATGGCCGCGTAGTTGCGGGTGAAAGCCTGGGTGAACGTCGCGCTCGCCTGGTCAGGCTTCGTGGCCGAAAGCCGGCTGCCATCGGCCCGGACCACCTCGTCGGCACCGCAGAGTTTCACGCCGCGGCCGACCAGTTCGATCGCCAGGTCGTCCTCGGCGATCTTCACGCACTCGTAGTCGGGCACGAAGTACCACCGCTGCATGGCGTTGGCAGCCACGGCTCCCGCACTCGCCAGTTCGATCCAGGTCGGCATCTTCACCGGTGGCTGCTCGAGGCCGATGCCCATGAGCTTCATGCGATAGTCGGCCTCGACCATCACGTTGGCGAAGTGAGTTGCCGGCGACACGCCCTGGATGGTGACCTTCTGCTCGCCGAGGGCCTCCTTCATACCGGCGACGAGGTTGTCGGTGCCGCCCTGAGGGTTCACGCGGCCGGTCTTGGCCAGGAACGCCTGCATCGCGGCGAGGCCCTCCTTGGTCGGGTCGATGGAGCAGCCGACGAGCCGGTCTTGCGGGTGGCCCGGGGCAAATGCACGGAGGGCGGTGGCGAGATCTTCGAGGAGCACGGTCGGGCTGCCGCTCTCGGCGCCGACAACCCGGCCGGACGATGGGTCGGTGAGCCAGGGCTCGGCGGGGCCGGCGAGCACGATCTCGCCCGGTGTGTCGCCCTCGGCCGGATAGACAAACACATACTGCACGCGGGTGAGGCCGGCGAGTTTCTCGATCTCGTCGGGAATACCGCGACCGTCGGCGGCGTGCTTCGCCAGCGACTTTTCGAGCCGCGATAGCGCTACCTTCCGGAGCGGCACCTTCTTTCGTAGATCGCCCGGCAGGCCCTCGACGGCAGCCTTTCGCTGCGCCATCGAAAGGGGTTGGCTGGGGAATGCCTGCGCCCGAAGGACGCCCTGGGCATCGATCAGGACACCAGCGGGCTGGTTACCGCCGTCCACGATGGTTGTGTTGTTCCCACCGCCACCTTGCTGGCCGCCCTGCTGATTGCCCAGTTGGCCACCCTGCTGGTTGCCCTGCTGGCCACCCTGCTGTCCGCCTAGACCACCACCCTGCTGACCGCCGCCACCCAGCTGACCGTGGACAATCCTTTCTCCGGTCAGGCAGGCAGTGGCAAGAAGCAGCACGGCAAACGCACGACCGAGTCGCCAAATGAGGCCGCTGGCAGGGGCACGCATGGATTCACCCGTGGCGGGATTCCGGAGTCTGACCGACGCACGGGGCGGAGAGTAGTTGCACGGGAACCCTCAGGCAATGCGAGGTTTCTCCGAAAAACAGCCCATTCTGCCCGGTTTTCAGCCCACGCTGGCCGTGGTTCGGCCGGGAGGGCCGCGACGGGCCGACTCCTCGCGGCGGCCACCGAGCGACACCGGGGCTCGCACGCATCCCGGGCCGAGCAGGGCCCCGAGGTCGCGGTGCAACTCCTGGCTCCACGCCACCTTGTCGCGATCGGCGTCGAGGAGCACCCGCGACCCATCAGCGAGATCGATCACCAGCCGGAGGGGCGCCTTGCCCGGATGGCGGCGGACGAGGTCGGCGAGGCGGTCGAGCGTGGCAGAGTCGTGCTGGCCCTCCACCACCTTCACCGTGATGCCCCGCGGCTGCAACTTCCAAGCCTCGGCGATCGGCACGATCTCGTTGACAATCAGATTGGTCTCCTCGCTGCCGGCGCGGCGGTCGATCGAGCCGGCCACGAGCACCACGGCATCGGGCTGCAGGTGCTCGCCGAGGCGGGCGTAGTCTTCCGGCCAGCAGATGCTCCGCACGAGGCCGTTCATGTCCTCGAGGTCGAACATGCCATAGCGGGTGTGCGTCGATCCCGGCCTCGCCTGCTTGGTGTTGGAGAGCTTGAGCGCCGACACGAGGCCGCCGATCACGACCGCGTCTTTCGCCTTCGTGCTTCCGAGGTCGCCGGTGCCGTGGGTGCAGATCGACTCGATCAACCCCTGGAACTCCGCGAGCGGGTGGCTGTGGATGTAGTAGCCGAGCACCTCTTTCTCGTTCGACCTCATCTCGAGGTCGGAGAGGGTGGGCACGTCGGGTAGGCCGGCCGGAGCGGCGGCGGCGGCCGGCTGCGGGTCGTCGAAGGCAGCAAACAAGTTCTTCTGGCCGCTCCTGCGGTCGGCGAGTTGAGCGGCACCCGCTGCCATCGCCTTCTCGATGCCGGCGAGCAGGGCGCCGCGGTGACTGCCGAGTGAGTCGAGAGCACCGGCCTTCGCGAGATTTTCGATCGCGGTCTTGTTGACCACCGACGAGTCGAGCCGGCCGCAGAAGTCGTGGAGGTCTTGGAATCGCCCCCGCTTTGCCCGCTCCGCGCTGATCGCCTCCGATGCCTGCTGGCCGCAGCCCTTCACGGCCGCAAGTCCGAAGAGGATCTTCCCACCGGCGACGCTGAAGTCGGCTTCCGAGGCGTTGACATCAGGCGGAGCCACGTCGATCCCCATCCGCCGGCAGTCTTCGATGTGCTCGACGAGCGAGTCCTTCTTCTTGAAGTTGCGGCCCGTGATATCGCCCGAGAGCAGGGCGGCCATGAACTCGGTGGGGAAGTGGGTCTTGAGGTAGGCCGTCTGAAAGGCGAGCAGGGCGTAGGCCGTGGAGTGGCTCTTGTTGAAGCCGTAGCCCGCGAACTTCTCGATCAGCGCGAAGACCTCCTCCGCCTGCTGCTTCGTGATGCCCTGCTCCTGCGCACCCTTCACGAACTGCTCGCGGAAGGCGGCGATGGTCTCGAGCTTCTTCTTGCTGATGGCCTTGATGCAGGTGTAGGCGGAGGAGAGCTCGATGCCCCCGAGCCGCTGCAGGATCCGCATCACCTGTTCCTGATAGACCATCACGCCATGCGTTTCCCCGAGCACGTCCCTCATCACGGGATGGAGAAACTCCGCCCGCTTCCGGCCGTGCTTGACGTTGACGTACTCGTCGACCATGCCGCCTTCGAGTGGGCCCGGCCGGTAGAGGGCGTTGACGGCAACGATGTCGAGGAAGTGGTCCGGCTTCATC
>QWPO01000185.1 GCA_003669255.1 Planctomycetota bacterium
ACCAGATGCAGCTCACACGGGCGACGCGGCCCGACGCCAAGGCGATCGTTTCGGGTCGGCCGGCCGTGGTGAAGGGGAGGGGCCTCGATCTCGAAGGGCCAATGGTCGAGTTTGACCGCGGCCATAATCGGCTCGCCGTCGACGGTGCCGGACGGCTGTCGTTGCCGATGGCCGCCGGGGCTGGGGCATTCGAGTCGTTCAGCATGACAGGCGGCTCGTCGCCGGCCGCGCCGCAGGGTGAGCCCGGCAAGCTCGACGTCACCTGGCAGGGCCGGCTCGACTTCGACGGCCAGAAGGCGCGGTTCATCGACACGGTGATCGCGAAGGGGGCGTCGGCCGAACTCCAATCGGGATCCCTCGATGTGATCTTCGACAGGCCGTTCGAGTTTGCGGCGGGCGAGTCGCCACGCGGTGGCAAGCAGCCCGAGGTGGCCCGGATCGCCTGTGGCGCTGGTGTGAAGCTCGAGAGTGAATCGATCGACGATGCCGGCGAAAAGTCGTCGGAGCAACTCTTCGTCCGCGACCTCGTGATCGACCGCCTCAGCGGGGACGTCACCGGGTCGGGTCCCGGCCGACTCACCAGCACGCGGGCTGGGCAGCCGCCACAGATGTCGCTACCGGCAGGTCCGCAGGGTCAGCCGGTGGCTGCGCAGCCCGTCGCGGCCACCCGCCGCCCGAGCGACCTGACGTATCTCGGCGTCGATTTCCAGAAAGGTCTGCGGGGCAATCTCCACCGCCGGACGATGGAGTTTCACCAGCGGGTCGAGGCGATCTGGGGTCCGATCCTCCACCGCGGCGATACGCTCGATCCCCATGCGGCCGACGGCCTGCCCGAGGGCGTGGTGACGATCGACTGCGACATGCTCGGGGTCGCCCAGGCGCCCCCGATGCCGGGTCGACAGCGGGCTGGCATCGAACTGGGTGCCGGCGGCAACGTCCTCGTCGAGGGGGAATCGTTCACCGCGCGGAGTGCCAGGCTGACGTGGAGCGAGGCGAAGGACCTGCTCGTCTTTGAGGGAGACGGCCGCAGCGACGCCCAACTCTTCCGCCAGCTCAAGGCTGGCTCGCAGCCGTCGACCGCGTCGGCCGGCAAGATCCTCTACTGGCGGGCACTCAACCGGGTGGACGTCGAGGATGCGCGATTCCTCGATCTCGACCAGATTCGTGGTGGTGGCGGTGGTGGTGCCGGCGGCGTGCCGGGAGGCTTTCCTGGCGGTGGCGGCGGGCCGCGACCGCTCACGCCGCCTCGCGTGCCCGGCACGTAAGGCCGTTGACGCTGGGTGGCGATTGTTGTGGTCGCGTCCCACGCCTGACGGCGTTGGGCTTGGACAGGATCGTGAAAGCCGAAGGCCGTAAGGCCTCCGGCGCTCGATAGTTGGGGCGGCGATTGTTGTGGTCGCGTCCCACGCCTGACGGCGTTGGGCTTGGACAGGATCATGAAAGCCGAAGGCCGTAAGGCCTCGGGCGCTCGAGAGTTGGGGCGGCGATTGTTGTGGTCGCGTCCCACGCCTGATGGCGTTGGGCTTGGACAGGATCGTGAAAGCCGGAGGCCGTAAGGCCTCGGGCGCGTGAGTGATGGGGACTGCCCTCACGCCAGCCGTCGTGACTCCTGGTCGAGCGCGTCGAGGACGAAGTGGATCACGTCGCCCGCGACCTTGTCGTAGTAGTCGACGCTGTGTCCACCGCCGCGCGGCTCGAGCAAGGCGCGGTGCGGAATGCCGAGCGCCACCAGCTTGCTGTGCAGCCGGGCGGCGCCGTCGTGCCAGTGAAGATCATCCGGGTCGCTGGCGAAGCACTGATGCCTCGGCCAGTTGAGCGGATGCACGTGGAGAATGGCGGTGTCCTGCCGAGCCCGCTCAACGTCGCCGAAGAGCTGCCAGAGTGTGTCGTAGGCTTCGCCGTCATCACGGTCGCCCGCCTGCCGCATCGCCTGATGGAAGTCGATCGCAGGCGCGATCGCGGCGGCCACCGGAAACACCACCGGGTGTCGATAGGCGATCCGCAGCGCCCCCTGGCCACCCATGCTCGTGCCCACCAGCGCGATGCCCGGCGGTGCCACACCGAATCGCCTCGCGACCTCGCCGCGGATCGTTTCGGTGACGTAGCGTTCCGGCGTGATGTCGCGGTCGAACGAGGGTATGATCCGGTCGAGCCACCACGACCGTCCCGTCCGCGGGGCGATCACCGGGAGCCGGTGCTGCTCCACGAGGGCCGTGAGCGCCGGCATGTCCTGCAGCCACCGCTCGCGGACGCCGTGGAGATAGATCACCGCCCGGCCCGGGAGGGGATCGGGGGGCGTGTGCAGTTCGCACGGATGCCCGCCGACCTCGATCACGGACCAGTGGGCACGCAGCGGAGGCATTCGGGAAGCGGCCCAGCGGGGGAAATCGGCCTCTATTCTAGCCGACCGTCTGGCCGTTATCCTGCTCGTTCCACCGCCAGGCTCTCCGGGGCGGCATACGACGCGCAGGATAGCGAACGATGGAAGTGCTGCTTTCGGCCGACGACCTCGCCGCCGGCATCGGCCGGCTCTTCGACGACGTGAAACGCACGGTCGGCCGCCGGCCCCTCACGGTCGTCGGTGTTCTCACCGGCAGCATTGTGCTCGTCGCCGACCTGATCCGTCGCCTCGAGGGGCCGGTGACGGTGAGCATGGTCTGGGCGAGCAGCTACCGCGGCACCGCCACGCGGCCTGGCGAACTGGAGTTGCGACTCGACCTGCTGCCCGACCTTTCAGGCCAGGACGTGCTCCTGGTGGACGACATCTTCGACACCGGCCACACGCTCAAGGCCCTGCTTCAGGAACTCCGCCGCCGCGGTGCGGCCAGCGTGCGGTCGCTCGTGCTTCTCAGAAAGACCGGTCGGTCGGAAGTGGACATCGAGCCTGACTTCATCGGCTTCGAGATCCCCGACAAGTTCGTCGTCGGCTACGGGCTGGATTTCGACGGCGACCTTCGTCATCTTCCGCACCTCGCGGCCCTCGACGACGCCGACATCGCCGCCGCCCGCGCCTCACAGGCACGATGCACAGAGCCCGCCAGCCGCTCCTGATCGCCGTCCGCGGGCTCGACGCCGTCGGCACCGGCCGACAGGCGGAACTGCTCGCCCGTGGACTTGCAGCCGATGGCAGGAACGTTCATGTCGCGATCACCTCGACCGGCGGCAGCCTGGCGATGCGGCTTCGCAACGCCGGCCTTCCCGTCCACGAGATCGGCCGGAGGTCTGTGCCTGATATCGCCGCGACGCTCCGGCTCGTAGGACTTGTGCGTCGGATCGGGGCGGGCACGCTGCTCTCGTTCGGGCGGCGGCAGGCGGCGATGGCCACCGTGGCGCGGCTCGTCGCCCCCGGCGTTCGCACGGTAGCCCACGTGGCGGTGCCGGTGCGGAGCCGCGTGGCTGCGCGTGCGCTGCGGGCCGCGGATCGCGTGGTCGCCACCGCCGCGGGCGTGGCCGAGTCATGCCAGCAGTTCGGTGTTGCGGGCGCCCGCATCGCGACGGTGCTTCCCGGGATCATGGCCGACGAGGGCATGGGGATCAGTCGCGCCGCGATCGCCGCGCGGCTTGGCCTTGATCCTGCTTGCACTTGGACGCTCTCTGTGGCGCCGCTCGTGGCCGAATCCAGGCTCGAGCGGCTGATTTGGGGCATCGACCAGCTGGGCGTGGTCCGCAAGGGGATGCAGCACGTGCTCGTTGGGAGCGGCCCGCAGGTGCGGCGGCTCTGGCGGCGGGCCCGCGTGCAGCAACTCGCCGAGCGGCTGTTCGTGGTGCCGCACTGCGACCTGCTTGCCGATCTCCTTGGGCAGGTGAACTACGTCTGGCAGTCGGGCGCGACGGCGTGTGGCGGCGTGATCCTCGATGCCATGGCCCGGGGTGTGCCCGCCGTGGCGGTGGCGAGCGACGCGGCCCGGCAGCTGGTGGTGAGCGGCGAGACGGGCTGGATCGTGCCGCCGCTGCCGGAGAGCGAGTTTCCGCGACGGGCGTTCACACTGCTCGAGAAGCCCGACGAGGCGGCGCGGTTCGGCGCGGCGGCCCGGGCGCGGGCGAGTGAGTCGTTTCCCGTCGAGCGGATGGTGGCCGGCTTCGCCGCGGCGATCGACGAGGCTGCGTGATCAGGAGGCCGCGAGGGTGCCGCCAGTCGGCGTGGCCCGCACGTGGCCGTCCTCCGCAACGAGCACGCCGCGCTTGAAGACCTTGGCGGGCACTGAAAACATCCGTGCGAGATCACGGTCGGGGCGATACAGCGTGAGGTCGGCGTCGGCGGTCGGGCCGAGATGCCCCTTCTGCGGCAGGCCCGCGATCCGCGCCGGGGCCGCCCGCGTCACGATGCAGAGCTCCTGGAGCGAATACTCGCGATCGAGATCCTTGAGCGGGCTGCGTTTCCGCACGGCCGG
Source organism: Planctomycetota bacterium (assembly GCA_003669255.1). Classification (GTDB taxonomy): domain Bacteria; phylum Planctomycetota; class Planctomycetia; order Pirellulales; family UBA1268; genus QWPN01. The sequence continues at coordinate 4,392 of QWPO01000185.1, forward strand.
ATGGATGCGGTCGAAGGCGGCCCGCCGGAAGGCGGCGTCACCCAACAGCGCCATCAGGTGCGGGTAGGCGGTGAAGTGGGCCCCGTTGGGATGGTCGGTGGTGAGCGCGACCCGCCAGGGATCGGTCGCACAGAGGAACCACTCCAGGCCGATCGCCCACTGCCAGGCGTGGATCAGGCTCTTCTCCTTGTAGGCAATCGGCAAGACGCCACAGCCGCCGGAGAGGTGGAGGTCGTGCGAGACCCAGGGCACGCCAGTGGTGTGGGCGAGGTGCTCGGCCGCGGCCGAATCCCCCGTCATCGCCACCGTCTCGCCAAACAGGATCTGGCCGACGTCGAGCGTGAGCGAGTCGTGGGCGTTGAAGAACTCGACGAGCGGGGCCACGCCCGAGCCGAACGAGCCCTCGTCGAGGTCGCCGCCGGAGTAGCTGTGGAACTGCACGTGGGCGAGATGGGCCCGCCGGCCGTCGAGCGACCGCATCGTCTCCAGGAGCGTCCGCCAGTTGCCCGGCAGGCCGAGGTTCGCCGTGTGCACGTGGAGCGGATGCGGCAACCGAATTGCCTGCACCGCGTCGGCGAGCCGCTCGAGGAGACGCCGGGGCGTGAGGTCATGGCCGGGAATCGCCGCATCGAGGTCATGATGGTCGCCGCGGCCCTTCCGCCAGAACACCGCGCCGCCAGGATTAGCGACTTTGACAGCCCAGCCGCGGCCTGCGCGAACCGCATCGCTGACGAGCCGCTCCGTCTCGCATGCGTCGCCGCGATCAAGGGCGTTGAGCACCGCCACGTCATCGGCTGCGAGCAGATAAATCCCCTTGTCGAGGATTGGGAGGTCGGCGAGTTCGAGGTGGGCGAGCGCCGCGGCCGACGTGGCAATCGCGGCGTCGAAGACGGTGGTGTAGCCGAGGGCGGCATAGGCCGCGCCGGTGGCGTGGATCGTGGGCACCGCCGCGGGCTTGCCGGGGCTGCGGGCGAGGTGCGGCGCGACCCGCCGGCCAAACCCCACCTTCGGTCCGACGACATGGCTGTGGAGATCGACGCCGCCGGGCATGACGACGAGGCCCCTGCAGTCGATCTGCCGGAAGCTGCTCGGATCAGTCGGCCGGGCGACGATGGAGCCTCCCTCGATCCAGATGTCATCGATGACGCCATCGCGGCCGGTGGCCGGGTCGTGGATCGTGCCGCCAACGAGCACGAGTCGATCGGGAGCAGTCGGTGTCATGCGGTGGTTTCCGTCTCGGCCACGCGGGCTGCGAGCGCTCGCAGCGACGACGCGTCCGCCGCGAGTCGGACCACGGAAACAGCTCCGGCGGCCCGGTCGATCGCCGCCGCAACCTCGGCGGTGGCCTCGCCCACGACGACGACGCAGTCCACTTCGCGGCGGTCGATCAGTCGCACGGCATCCGCCTCGGCGGGAAGGAACCGGCCGCCCCGGCGGTCGGCCCGTTCGATCGCACCGGCCGCACCATACCGCCACGTGCTGGCGGCGATGGCGGCATCGTCGCGATCGCCGAGCGGCACTTCGAACGCAGGTTTTTCATGTGCCACCGCCCTCACGAGCGACGCCGTGCTCCAGGCGGCGAGTCCCACGTGATCGGCCGACCAGTCGGTGACGATCGCCACCGTGCGGGCGGCGGCAATGGCGGCGGCTACCCGGCGGGCCGCCGCGAGCGGAGCGGGGTCGCA
>QWPO01000132.1 GCA_003669255.1 Planctomycetota bacterium
CCACTCAAGGCCTTGCCGTCCTCGAACTGGCCGACATAGGCGACAATCTCGTCCATGAGGACCACGCACGGGGCATATTGCTCTAGAAGCTGCTGAAGCACCTTTTTGCTTGGGGCCGTGCCGTTGGCGTCGTTCTCCCTGACGAGGTCACACCCCTCCGACTTGCCGAGTTGCCAGGCGAGTTCTCCCCAGAGTGTCTTGATCGTCGTGCGGCCTTCCTTCCAGGCTTGGCCGGGAGAGTGGGCTGTGCCGTCGATCACGGCGACGTTGGCCTTGGGCAAGTCTATGATGCCGGCCTTCTCGATGAGCGAGGCCACGCCGGGCATCTCGGAGAGCGCGCACTTCCTCGTCGCCAGATGGAGCACGGCAAGGAGCGTATGCGTCTTACCGCCGCCGAAGGCTGTCTGGAGCTGAATGACCGGCTCGCCCCCTTGACCAGCGAGCCGCAGCGCCACCTGCGTGAGCAGGAGGGCCATGCCCTCGGTGATGTAGGTGCGATCGAAGAAGAGCGCCGCGTCTTTGTAGATATCGGGCGCCTTGCCGGAGCGGACGGCCGAAATGTCGGCGGCAAACTCCGCCTGCTGGAACGTGCCTTTGAGCACGTCGGAGTGGGGAATCGCGACTTCGCGCCAGGGTTTGAGACTCACGATAGATCTCCCGTGTCAATGCGATCGACGTTCACGAACACGTCATGCGTCCGCTTCTCGATGTCCGAACCACCACGAAGGCCGAGATGCTCTTTCACTTTGTCGAGCGAGGGTCGCCATTCATCGGGCGACTTGGGACAGTTCCACTTGCCTTGAGGGTGCATGTCGCCACAGAAATAAAGAAAGACCAGTCTCGCCGGTACCTGCTCTCTCAGAAGGAAGTAGAGTGTCGCGAGCCTGTTCGCATGCTGGTAGCAGCCCGACAGCCACTTCTCGGCGATCGGTGCGGCTTCCTCCACGGAGTACCCCATCGAAAGCAAAGTGCTTGTGAAGGCGCCCCGGATTGCCGGCCGCCCCCCATTCTCTTTAGCTTGTGTTCCGTCGAGATTAATTTCCGCCGTGTGGGCCTTGGCCTCAACAAGAACGAATTCGCGCCGAGGCCCGCCGATGTCCGCGAGTCCGATCAGATCCCAGGTTTGCTGCGATCCCGACCTCGGCCAAAAGCCGTCGTATGAGTTCTGGATTGCATCGGGCGCGAAGTCTATGCGCGTCAATTCCGAGTCCCTGATCGGCGTCAGCGTCGGGTAAAGGCCAGTTCCACCTGCAAGGAAGTCCAGCCACTCGATTGAGTTAGCCCCTATCGCCTGGGAAATGTGATTGCTAAATGCCTTTCTCCGATATCCCAAGCAGCGGAGCACGTGCCACGCACTCCCGTATCCAAGTTGGAGCCGATTGTCGATATGCGTCATGATCATGCCTCCCCAAAGAGTTCACGTTGCTCCTCGCCGCCAGTGCCGGCTGCCTTCTCGATGCCGCTCCAGCCGGTGACGACCTCGTTGTAGGCCCGGGCATCCTCTGCCCAGCCCTTTCGTTCGCAGAGCGTGTAGAGCCGGTAGGCGAGTTGGCGAGCCGCCTCCGCCTTGCCGACGCATCCCTTGAGCACTTTGCCGGCTCCGGCGTTGCCCTTGCTCGAATAGGCCCGGATCAACTGGTGGAGGACTTCCCAGACCGGCAGGCGGGGGTCGAGCGACGCATTCCAGTCGGCAGGGTATTCCTTCCACTTGAGCAATCGCACGTTGCCGCCGCCCGACTCAATGACGCCGGCGGCCTTCACGCCGTCTACGCTCGTTCCCTTCGCGCGGGCGAGGGTGTCGGCCTCGCCGAAGTTTGCCTTTTCCCAGCCATGCTGGTCGAACCAGTGGAGGCAGAACTGGGTGTCGCCGTCGAAGTCATCCTCGGCAAGGAAGCGGTTGATGAGCTGGAGGGCGGTCTTCACGGTCATCGGCGTGCCGTCGGCTTCCAGTACGGCGTCATACCGGCTGAAGATCGCCATACCTGGGCCGATAATCGCCTGCGATAGATCGACCGGAGCAACCGGGGAGTGCTCGCCCTCGTCGGCACCTGTCATCTTGGCGAGGGCCTCGGGGAGAGCTTCGTTTAGAAGGCGAACGAATTGGCGGCGGGATATGGTTCCGGCATTTGGTGCGCGAGCACGGCAAACAAGGACGATAGACGACGCAAGCGAGTTGGTGCCAATGCTAACAGATCGCTCGGCCCGTTCCGTGCGCATCGGCCATGTGCCGGCGATCGTTAATCCGGACTTAAGGACAGCGTCTAGGAACGTTTCCCAGCCACTCGAGGAAGTCCCTTCAACGCCCTCAGTGTCAGACTGTTTAAAAGCGTAGTAAATTGTCACTGGGGCAGAGGGGTGAGCACACTTAGCCAGTTTGTTCATAGCCAGCGTCATGCCGTTGAGGAAAAAACGCTCGGCGTTGGTCTTGTTGCCGTGGCGAAACGGAGTCGCTACCAGCTCCTCAGCCTTTGGGACAGCGATAGTGGCAAGTAATTCCGGAAACACCGTCCTCAGTGATCGCCGTAGCCAAACGTAGAAGAAATCAGACAAATCAGCGTACCCGATGTTGTCGTAGTAAGGAGGGTCGGTAGAAATAAACGTTGATTTGCTATTCTGCGCGGTGGCAGCGTCAGCTTGAGCGGCAATGCCCTTCCGAGAAGCAGGCAGGTTTGTCATCGCTTCGGCTAGCGATTCGACACTTGACAACCAAGGGCCTACACTACCGAAGGGCGATAACTCGACGTAGTCCCAATTCATCGGAATTGCTTGCCGGGCGAACAGCGCACGCACGTTTTGATTCGTGGTGTTCCAGCTACAGATTGTGTTCGAAAGGTCGGTCCATCGGGACGATGCCAAGCCGAGGAGAACGCTTGTGGCTTCGGCATACGCAAGAGCACCATTGCCACCGGAGACGAGCGACTTATCACACTTTGGAAGGTTGGCTGCCGCCGCGTCCCGGTGTATCCGCTCTCGTGCCTCCCCGACCAGATCGCTAAACGTCGTCAGTGCGGTTAACTGACGCCGCGTAAAGAGGGCGCCAAATGTCATCATTCCGTAGAGCTGCACCCGGAAGCCTAGAGCCTGATCGGGAATCCTTAGGTCCGGCTTCCAGGCTGGCTCAGCTGTGGCCGCGACGGCTTCTTGATCAACCGTTGGTGACAGGTAAACACGGCCGCGGGTTCCCTCGGCGATAATCGCCATCAGCTTCTGGCTCATTCGATTTGCCAGAGCTTCCTCACGTATGTACTCGTATCCTAACGGCGTTTGTGACATTAAGCATCGAAAGCCCTTCTGCTTCCCGAACGAAGTGCCAGCCTTTGCTTCGGCCGGCGGCTTGCCGGCCTTTACAACGAACGTATAGCCGGACTTGCCGACGATCGGGTGCACATAGGCCTCCTTGCCATCCTTGCTACTGAGGATGAAGGTGCTGGCAAGCGGCACGTCGACACGATGGAATGCTGGGTTCGGGCTGCGCACCGTGCGAGCCCAGAGCCAAGCGATCACGGTAAGTTTCTCTCCTTCGTACTGCTTCAGATCAGGTCGCTCTTTCACCATCGCTTTCGTGATTTCAATAGGCGGGTAAAGGTGTCCAATTCGTTTGAATGCCTCGCCACTCATCCACTGGCCATAACGTCGGACATCTTCTGCTAAGCCTGTGGCCCCCTTCCAAGTGCCGTCATTTGTGGCGAGAAGTGGCGTTTGTGATCGAGTGGCTTCCGAGATTGGCGGTTTCCCCGCGAACATCGGCGGAATCTCGATCATCGCCTTGTTGATAAGGACGGCAACAGGATTGAGATCGCTCGCATACGCATCTAGGCCGAGCCGCTGCGCTTCGAGTGGAATCGTTCCGCCGCCGGCAAACGGGTCAAGCAGACCCGGCATTTTGTCAGGGTTGAAGAGTTCGGCGGCCTGCGGATGGTTTTTGTTCAGTTCACAGACTTCACGCCAACTCTTGCGGATTTCCTCACGGGCAGGCTCCAACACAGTCTCGTTGGCCGTGTTTTCCCAAAGAACGAGGTCTTCGATGATTTTGAAAAGCCGCTGTCTTGACTTTGTCCAGTGGCCTCGCACTTGTTTGTTTGGCACCACACCCGGATTCTGGTGCCACCAGAGGTCTTCCGGGTCGTTCACCAACTGACTAAAGATCACAGCTCTCGCGGCGGCCAGTGGCCGGCGGGCCCACCAGATGTGCATTGAACGAGGGTGCCGCCGGGTGAATGGTTGTTTCTCCACAGCCGACGCCGCGTTGATCGCATCGAGCGGCAGAGCTACCTCGATGAGTTTCTTCGGGGAAATAACCGGATGATCGTCGGCGCTCATACCGGCCTCCCTGCCAAAAGGTGTTTCAGCGAATAATTGATGCTCGCGACGCCAGACTCTGGTTCCCGCTTGAACGGGTTGGCGACGTAGTGCGGGCCGTCGACGGAGTCGTCGGGGTTCACGAACACGATCGCGAGCAAGAACTTGTCAGCCTGATTCACCGCGTAGGTGACTTCGTTGAACGTCACAGTGATCGTGTCTGCCCCGGCGATGCGGCCCTTGACCTCGATGTGCCGCGGCAGTGGCAAGACCCCGTCGTCGGCCGGCGGATAGCTCGTCACGTCCCAGCCGCACTTGAGGGCCGAGACGTCCTCGACGCGGCAGCCGAGGGAGCGTTCCAAGTTCATCACAGCCTGCATTGCCAGTCGCTCGATCTTCGTGCGGGCGGCGGCATCGACGGACGTGAGCGCCGGGCCCTCTCCCTTCAGTTCGCGGAGCAGGCCTGCCGGGACGACCAGGGCGCCACCGAGGACCACGGGGGTTCCGTTGTGAATCTGCTTCATCGCCAGGAGTTCCCTGCGACGATGTTCGAGGCGGGCCTGGAGGTCTTTGAGCGTCCGATTGACGTTCTCCATGTGCCGGGCCACGTCCTTGCCGGCCGCCTTGTCGTCGCGGAGCTTCTTGGCACGGTCGCTCTGGAAATTGATCTCGTCGGTGAGCCGGGTGTTGACGGCGGCGAGGGTGCGATCGACGTGGTCGATCCGGCGGGCGCTCACCTCTTGGAAATGCTCGGGGACGAGCGACCCGGCAGCGAGCGACACGGCTGTTGCCTCAAGATCGGTCCGCAGCCAGTCTTCCGAAAGAACGTCGCCGATCCGGCCGCGGTCGGCTTGGGAGATCGGCTGGAGATCGAGGTGCGGTGCCCAGCCAGCAAAGGTCGCCGTGCCGTCGGGCTTTACGCGGACAAACTGCATCCGCTTGGAGAGGACGATGCCGTCGCCTCCCTTCACCTCATGGGTGAGCAGGAAGAGCAGTGATGGGGCTGACCCGTCGTCGGCGGGATCAACGAAGATCGCACCCTGCCGCATCAGATTGGCGTGCCTTTCGAGGACGAGGTCGGTGACGGCTAGCATGAGCGGGTGGCCGGGGTGCATGAGCACGGCCGGCTTCGTCCCCGGATTATCGGCTGCCTGGATCGCCTCCCGCTCGAAGCAGACCCGGTCGTAGCGCTTCAGCACCGGTTCCTGCTCGCGGCGGTTGCGGCCGGTGATCCGTCGGTCACGCTCGCGGATTTCGTGCGGAACGAAGGTGATCTCATAGCGGCCCGGCTCGCGAGGATGGATCGCGCCACCGAGGGCCACGAAAGCCCGCATGAAGAAGGCTCGTACGAAGCACGGCTGGAGCCGGCGGGCCTCGGCCTTCTCCATCTCTTCTTTCACGGCGAAGAGCCGCTCGGGTGACATCGACTGCTCGGCCAAGGCGTTGCGGCCGAGGAGGTTCTTCAGGTGATCGTGATCGAACGCATGGTCGATCCGCTGCCGGAGCCGGGCCTTCACATCGTCGCGGTCGTTGTATTTGATCGCGGCGACGAGAAGGTCTTTGAGCGACCGCGGCCGTTGGCTGCCGTCGGCGGTGGTGTCGTCGTCATCCCCGAAATCAAAAACTTCGCCGAGGATGTTGAAGACGCGGCCGTTGAGGGCTTCGCACTCGATGGCGAGTTTTTCGAGCAGCCGGTGGTAGACAGCGCCTTCGCGGGTCTCCTTGGCGACGAGGTTCCACAGGTGGCAGACCTCGGTCTGG
>QWPO01000106.1 GCA_003669255.1 Planctomycetota bacterium
AGCCACGAGGAAATCTTTCTCGATCTGCATTCACACCTGCCCAAGGAAATGGTCTACGAGCGCGAACTGCTCATCTGCCGCATGTGACGACCGTCGGCACGTCACGAGATGCCGTCGGCTCAAAGTTTGAGACCGCCCCCCGCCATCCTGGTCCCTGTTCATCGACCACTTCTCCTTTGCTTTCACTGTCGCGAGGTCCGAATGTCTTCATCGACGTCTCAGCACTCAACGGGTTCGCACCACGCGTCGAAGTCACCGGGCGGAGACGTAGCGGCCCGCCGGATTCTCATCGGACTCTTGGTGGGAGGGGTGCTGGGGTTGGCCGCCAACGTGCTGCTCCGGCCCGGCGTTCTAAGTGACGGAGTGGCCGCCTGGGATCTGAACGGCGACGGTGTGCACGACGGACTCGACTGGTTCTGCCAGAACGTGACCACGGTGATCGGCCGGCTCTTCCTTCGGCTGATGACCGCGGTGGTGGTGCCGCTGGTGGTTTCGGCTCTCGCCCTGGCGGTCGTGGAGATCGGCGACCTGCGAAAACTCGGTCGCATTGGACTGCGAACGCTGCTCTTTTCCGGCATTCTCTCCGCCACTGCCGTGCTGCTGGGCCTCACACTGGTCAATGTGATCCGGCCCGGCGAATCGCTTTCGACAGAGGCCAGGCAGACGCTCGTGGAGCGAAACGCGGCGGGCTCGGCCGACGTCGCTCAGAAGGCGAGCAAGGCGAAGTCGGTTCGCGACATCGTGATCGACATGGTTCCGGAGAATCCACTTCAGGAGATGGCCGGCGCGGTCGACGGAAGCTCCAAGGGCAACGGGATGCTGGCCGTGATGGTCGCGTCGTTGCTCCTGGGAGCCGCGTTGGCGGCGAAGCCGACCGAGGGCCGCGGGGTGATTGTCTGGCTCGAAGGATTGAACTCGGTGGCCATGACGATCATCGGCTGGGCGATGACGTTGGCACCGCTGGGAGCGGGCTGCCTCGTGTTCTCGATCGTAGCGACACTGGGATTCCAGGTACTGGTCACGCTCTTCTGGTTCGCCCTCACCGTGCTCCTGGGGCTCTTGCTGCAGTTGGTCGTGGTCTATCCTCTGGTGCTGACGCTCTTTAGCAGGATCAGTCCCCTCACGTTTTTTATCAAGATCGCCGAAGCGATGCAGGTGGCGTTCGGAACGTCGTCCTCAAACGCCACGCTGCCCACAGCCCTGCGGGTGGCGGAAGACAACCTGCGACTGCCCCGCGAGAAGGCCCGTTTCGTGCTCACGGTGGGGGCGACTGGAAATCAGAACGGAACCGCCCTCTACGAGGGCGTCGTCGTGCTGTTCCTTGCCCAGGTCTTCGGCGTGCAGCTGTCGCTGGCACAGCAGGTGACGGTGGTGTTGATGTCGATCCTTGCGGGAATCGGCACGGCAGGCGTTCCCGGCGGATCCTTGCCTTTGATCGTGGTGCTGATGCGGTCGGTAGGTGTGCCCGGGGAAGGTATCGGGATCATCATGGGCGTCGATCGGATTCTCGACATGTGCCGTACGGTGCTGAACGTGACGGGCGACCTGGTGGTGGCCACGTGCGTCTCTGGAGGCTCCGAGGATCTAGACGGGGAGAGCCTATCGTGACTCAGCTGATCCTTGCGGTACGATCGGCTGTCTTTTGCAGACTCTCGGCGATGGTACTATGAATGTGACGGGCTCTCTCGCGACTTCGACTCCTATGAAGCGAATGGTGGAATCGTCTCTTATCGCAAACTTTGCTCCTGTCGCCTTGGAAACTCGGCGAGCCCTGCGGCATGAAGTGGTCCGCCGCCTGCTCCTCGAGATCTTTCGGGGAAACCTTCCCGCTGGCACCCGGCTCATCACCCAGAAGCTTTCCAAACAACTGGGAGTCAGTGCGACCCCGCTCCGCGAGGCCCTCGTGGAACTCGAGTCGATCGGGATGGTCGAAATTAGCCACAATCGTGGTGCCGTTGCGGCGGCGTTCGGCCCCGCTGAGCTTCGCGGCATTTATCAACTCCGTCGCGTGCTGGAGACTGAAGCGGCCCGCTGCGCCTGTGGCCGCATCAACCGCGAGGTACTCATCGCATCCCTTGAGGAAATGCGTGAATATGCTGGCCGCCGTTCGAAGTCCGCCGCCTGGCTCCAATCCGTCATGGCGGCCGATGCTCGCTTTCATGCCACGATCGCGGTCGCCTGCGACAGTCCGCGGTTGGCCAGGGAGATCGACCGTTATGCGCTTTTGATACAGACCATTAGCGAAGCCATCGGCAACAAGTTCCGCAGTAAGGAAGACGGCATTCGTGAGCACATCGCGATACTCGAGGCATTGCTTACAGAGGATTCCGATCGGTGCGCCACGGCCATGGCTCAGCATATTGAGGCCACCGCGAATCGAGCGATGGGCGTGATGTTTCCCGAGTCGCGTTAGCGACTCTCGGCCGCGTTTCCTCGGCAGGATGCCAGAGAACATGGTGCACGGTTCAAGCCGTCTACTCCTTCCACTGCGGCAGGCTCGCCTCAGCGGCTCCATTCTTCTCAGGTGGCATTCTCGTTGCCCATTCTTGCATCAACTCATGCCCGACAAGCGGGCGACTCACCGTGCGGACTGCGGTTCATGAGACGGAATCCGAGCGTGGTGAACAACCTGCTCCCGAGCCCGACCGCCCTGGTTTCGCCCGAAGAACATGCGGTGCGGGAGGAGGTGCGTGCCCGGCGTCACGGTCGCCTCGCTCATGAGAGCACGTTGCTGGCACGATTTTTGCTCTTCCGCGATCAAGTCGCTGGCAGTTTCTCTGAGCGGCAGACGGGCTCTTGAGAAAAACACCTTGAGCACCCCTTCGATGCCAGGATTCTTGCTCCTTGTGAGGCCGTGCCGGCTCGCCTAGACTTTTTCAGGGGCGAATATATTCTATCTAATCTTCTGGGGATTGGCGTTCTCGGTGTTCGACGAGTTTCATTCGAACGAGCCAAGATTCGGTGGGGCGAACAGAGAGCACAAAGGAGTCGGGGCGATGCGTGTCGCTGTGAAGCAACGGTTGGCGATCTTCGGCGTCGGCATCATCCTGGCCTTGGTGCCGCCTCTCGCCGCGGCCCAGGATATCGTGACGTACGTCGGCGGCACAGGCGCAACGACCACAAGCCAGCAAAGTTGGACGCAGCCGGGCAACTGGACTTCCGGCTCGATCCCGTGCGGCCCGGCCGTCTGGGCCAAAATCAATCCTTCCGGAAGCGCTGGCTCGACGCTCCGAATCCTCTACTCATCCGCGTCGCTTACCGCGTTGACCGGCACAACGAACGTGCTGAACGTGGCCGCTTTGACATTTCCGCAGACGCTCGTGAGTGCGTCGACGACCTACGCCATCCAGAACAATGGCACGACGCCCGGCACCAAGGGCACGCTGAGGTTCTACGGCGTCGACACCACGATCGGCGGGCAACCCCGCAGGCTCATCATCGACAATAGCACGACGCTCACCGACGTTGCCTTCACGCAGACCAACCAGGGCCAGGAGTTTGAACTCAATACCTCCGGGGCAATCAACGTCGCCGCCAACACGCAACTCTCGCTGTCCACCATGATCCGCCAGGACGGCACCGCACGATCGATCACGAAGATCGGAGACGGCGTCCTGTCGTTTAACGGAACGGGAAACCAATCCAATCTCAGCACCTACTCGGGCGGCTTCGTCCTGGATGGCGGCGTCGTGCAGTGGGCATCGAGCGGTACTGCCGGAGTGGGCACGCCCTTCGGGCTCGGAAATCTTATGTTGCGCAGCGGCACACTCCGGTCCACTGGGACCAGCGGCAGATCGATCTACAACGGCGTCGTGCTGGACGGTTCGGTGACGATCGGCTCGACAGCATCGGGCTTCACGGGAAGCGTCACGGTTAGCAACAACGGTTCGGCCGGCACGTTGATCACAGGGACTAGCAACCTGACAATCGCCGATGGCGGCACGGTGGATTGGCAGCAGGCCATGAGCGGCACCGGCAGCCTGCGGAAGGCGGGAGCAGGCACGCTGCAATTGTCGGGCAGTTCGCAACTGAGCACCTATTCGGGCGGTTTCGTGGTCGACGGAGGACTCGTCCAGTGGACGAACAGTGGCTCGACTGGAACCAACACTCCGTTCGGACTGGGCAGGCTGACGCTACGAAGCGGAACGCTCCGCTCGACGGGCACTTCGAGTCGATCGATCAACACCAGCGTGCTGCTGGATGGCTCGGCCACGTTTGGTTCGACCGACACCGGATTCACCGGTGAGGTTTCCGTCAACAGTGCGGCGGGAACTCTTACCACGACGATTGCGAGGGATAGCACCCTGACGATCGTGGAGGGCGGATCCACCGCCTGGCATCAAGCGATGAGCGGATCCGGAGGTCTGACGAAAGCCGGGGGCGGAATCCTGCGACTCTCCGGGATCGGCGGCAACGCGGCGTATGCGGGTAACACAGTCGTGCAGGCCGGTACCCTCGTGGTGGACGGGAGCCTGACGTCGCCGGAAGCGGTCTCGGTGCTCGCCGGGGCGACGCTGCAGGGTTCGGGCACGGTCACGGGCTTTACGACGATCCAGGCCGATGCAACGCTCTCCCCGGGAACAGGTCCTGGAACACTCACCGGTGGCAACATCGCCTGGAATGCGGGCGGCAACTACAACTGGCAAATGCTCTCGGGCAGCGGCGCGGCGGGGTCGGCAAACGCCTGGGATCTTGTGAACTCGAGCGGCACGCTGGCCATCGCTGCCACGAGCGTCAATCCCTTCCGTCTCAATCTATGGACGCTCTCGGGCACGGCTCCCGACGTGAGTGGGACCGCTTCCAACTTCGAACCCTCGCAGAAAAGTTACCTATGGCCGATTGCGTCGGCGAGTGGCGGGATCACCGGTTTCGCAGCCAACAAGTTCGCGATCACTACGTCCGCCACCAACGGGACGGGCGGATTCGCCAACGACCTCGAAGGCGGCTCATTTAGCGTCACGCAGGTCGGCAACACGCTCGCATTGCTGTTCACGTCCACCGCCGCGGTTGGGCCAACAATCACGATCGATGTCGCGGGCGGCCAGCAGACCCAGGCGCGGGTAGGGTGGCCGCTGCTGACGGGCACATACGCGGTTGCCAAGGGAGGCGATGGCACCCTCGTCGTCGATCAGGCTAATACGCTCTCAGGGGCCACGCGCGTGCAGGGAGGCATGTTGCAACTCGCCAACGCCGCAGCGCTGGCATCGAGCAGGATCACGCCTATCGCCGGCGGCACCGTGTCGCTCACTCCCTATCTCGAAACAACAGTCGGCGGCCTCGCCCCAAATGCCGGTGGCCTGATCGACCTGGGTAGTGGCAAAGTGACCGTGGCGAGTGGCCTGACGGCGAGCGGCCTGGTAACGGCGATCATGACGGGCCGTGGTGACGGCTCCTGGACCGGTACGAGTGGCATCACCTCGAGCGTGGCGGCGGCTGATGTGGCCGTGAGTGTCCCTAGGGCCGTCGGCTGGCTCGACAACGGCGACGGCTCGGTGACGGCGGCTTTTGCTGCGCCCGGCGACACCAACCTCGACTGGCAGGTCGACGTCCTCGACGCGAGCAACTTCTTGTCCTTCGGCAAGTACGACACCGGGCTTCCAGCGATTTGGCTGGAGGGAGACTTCAACTACGACGGCGTGGTGGACGTCCTCGACGCCGCCGACTTCTTCGGGACGGGTCTCTACGACACCGGGATCTACAACCCGCCCGCCGGGGTCGTGGGAGCCGTCGCGGCGGTGCCAGAGCCTAGAAGCGCGGTCTTCATGGTACTTGCCGCTGCGGTCGGTATGTGCCAAGTTGCCAGGCAACGCCGGTTGATCAGGAGGTGACTGCCATGCGTCGAGGTTTCACGCTTGTCGAGCTTTTGGTCGTGATCGCGATCATCGCGACGCTCATCGGCCTCTTACTTCCCGCCGTGCAGAGTGCACGGGAGACGGCCCGCCGGACAGGCTGCCAAAACAATCTCAAGCAAATCGGGCTTGCGCTCCACGTCTACCACGACGGCAAGAAACAACTGCCGAGCGGATTCCTCCGCAGCAGCGAC
>QWPO01000210.1 GCA_003669255.1 Planctomycetota bacterium
ACGCGGGCCCCGAGGGCCTTCATCGAGTGGGCCGAGCCCTTGCCGACGTCGCCGTAGCCAGCCACCACCACCACCTTGCCAGCCACCATCACGTCGGTGGCCCGCTTGATGCCGTCGGCGAGGCTCTCGCGGCAGCCGTAGAGGTTGTCGAACTTGCGCTTGGTGCACGAGTCGTTGACGTTGATCGCCGGGAGCTTCAACTCGCCGCTCTCGTGCATCTGGTAGAGCCGGTGCACGCCTGTGGTCGTCTCCTCGGAGAGGCCACGGATGCCGCCGATCAGCTCCGGATACTTGTTGTGCACCATGGCGGTGAGGTCGCCACCGTCGTCGAGGATCATGTTGAGCGGCTCCCCGTCCGGGAAGAAGAGCGTCTGCTCGATGCACCAGTCGAACTCCTCGTTGGTCATGCCCTTCCAGGCGTAGACCGGGAAGCCGGCCTTGGCGATCGCCGCGGCAGCGTGGTCCTGGGTCGAGAAGATGTTGCAGCTGCTCCAGGTGACCTCGGCGCCGAGTTCCTTGAGGGTCTCGATCAGCACGGCCGTCTGGATCGTCATGTGAAGGCAGCCGGCGATGCGGGCGCCAGCGAGCGGCTTCGAACGGCCGTACTTCTCGCGGAGGGCCATGAGGCCAGGCATCTCGTTCTCGGCGAGCATGATCTCCTTGCGGCCCCACTCGGCGAGAGCGAGATCGGCGACCTTATACGGCAGGCGGGTTTCGACGTGGGCCACAGGCACCTCCTAGGCGGAAAAGCGAGAACGGGCAGGGGGGAGCAGAACTGCTCCGGCGATACCCGATGATAGCCGTCCCAACGTGATCGAAAAGGGCTCAGGTGCCCTTCGCGGCCAAGGCCTCACGGGCAGCCGCGCAGAAGGCCTCAACCTTGGCCTGGTCCTTGCGGCCCGGGGCCGACTCCACCCCACTGGCCGTATCGACGGCAACCGCCCTGCTGGCAGCCACGGCCTCGGCCACATTGCTGGGGGTCAGTCCGCCAGCCACCGCCATCGGGATGCCGAGGTCGCCCGCTGCGGCAAACCGCGACCAGTCGATCGTCGCCCCCGTGCCACCAAGCTGGCCCGCCGCCGTGGCCGCTGTGACAGCAGCATCCACCACCGCCATCGATGGTGAGTGCCCGAGCGCCGCCGCCGCGGCCATCCACGACCGCGCCGCCCCGAGGCCATCGGGCTCGAGTCGCACCGCCCGGATCACGGTCAACGGCGCGAGGTCGCTACACACCTCGGGCAGATCGACGACTCCATCTCCAGAGAGGTGGCCGTGTAGTTGAACGGCGTCGAGGCCCACTTCGGCGACCATCCGCTTCACGTCGGCGGCCGGCATGCCAGCAAACACTCCCACCACGAGCACGTCGTCCGGGATCGCGGCGACCACTTCCCGTGCGGCGGCGCTCGACAAGCACCGCGGCGAGCCCGGCACGAAGTTGAGGCCGATCGCATCGGCTCCCGCGGCGGCCACCATCCGCGCGTCGTCGGCCGACGTCACGCCGCAGATCTTCACGTGAAACACTGGCTCGCGCGGCGGCATCGGTCGTCGCTCCTCATCGTCACAGCCGTCGCCACCGACAGCCGGCGCGCCAGTTTCGCGACCGGAAAAGTCTACGGGCCGACCGGCTGGTGGAGGAAGCCATGCCCGCTGGACGAAATCACTCCGGGTGCGGGCCCGCGCCCGCCGTTCGATTCCTCGGGAACCATTCCGGCGATGCACATTCCCAGCCGGCATCCGTCGAGCCGACCGTTCATGGCCGCGCCACGGACGCAGTTCTACCATCCCGCGCAGCAGATCGATGCGGCGATCAAGTCGGTCGAGCGGTGCATCCGGCGCGGCGAGGGAATGGGGCTGGTGGTGGGGCCGCCGGGCACGGGCAAGTCGCTCCTGCTCTCGATGGTGGCCGAGCATGTCCGCGAC
The DNA here is from genome assembly GCA_003669255.1 of Planctomycetota bacterium. GTDB lineage: Bacteria > Planctomycetota > Planctomycetia > Pirellulales > UBA1268 > QWPN01. The sequence goes on from QWPO01000210.1 coordinate 1,921, forward strand.
GACTTCGACGTGGCCCTCCTTTCGGGTGCGAGCATCTGCACCCGCCGTGCCCTCTGGCAGTCGATCATGGCGGCGATCGGCGAGCCCTTCCGCGGCATCGACGAGGGCGAGCTCCGCATGGCGATCGTGGAACGCATCCGCGGCCTGGCGGCGACCGGCTCGGGGCTCGTGATCCTTGTTGACGAAGCGGCCACGCTGCCCACGCGGCTCATCGAGGAGCTGCGACTACTGACCAACGTCCCCACGCCGATGCCGGCGGTGCACATCGTCTTGGCGGGAGGCCTGCGGCTGGAGGAGATGCTCGCCGGGCCACGGATGGAGAGCCTCGCCCAGCGGATCGCCGTCCGCGGCTATCTCGAGCCGCTCGATCACGCCGAGACGATGGCCTACCTCCGCGCCCAGACGAAGGCCGCGGGCCTCGACTGGCAGAAGCTCTTCGCCGCGGGCAGCGACGACGCCGTCTTCAAGGCCACTGACGGCGTGCCTCGGCTGATCAACCAGGTGTGCGACCAGGCACTCGTGCTCGTGGCGGAGTGCAACCGGCCCGTCACGCCGGCCGACATCGCCACCGCGTGGCGGGAGATCCAGCGGCTACCGCCGCCGTCGGGCCTCGAGCCCCGGCCAGAGTCGCCGCGGTTGCCCCCCGCCGAAGCCGTCGATGATGCCGCGCCCATGGCGTTTGAGTTTGGTGACGACGGCATGGAGATGATCGAGTTTGGCGCCGGCGACGAGGGAGTGGCGACACTCGACTCCGTGCCGACAGCCCACGACCCTTGGAGTGGGCCAGACGTTGAGGTCGTGGCCGATCACGGCGACGATCCGTTTGCGTCGCTCTTTCACGACGATCCCTCGACTGGCAAAGAATGGTCTGTCGCCGGTCCCGACGACTTCAGCGCGCGGCCACACGTCCAGAGTCGCGAAGGCCATGCCCTTGGCCGGCTGCTGGCCAGCCTGACGAGCCCTGATGAACCGGCGGCCCCGGTGCCGCCCGCGGCGGCCGCGCCCTCCGCGCCAACGCCCCCCAGCCGCGACACGCGCGAGCACGATGATGACGCCGACATGGTGCTGATTGTGGACGATGGCGACGATCTGGAACCGGTCGCCGGTCGTGTCGCTGCCGTCAGGCCCGACGACTACCGGAGCCTGTTTACGCGGCTTCGCCGGGGAGACCGCCGCTAGCATCCGCAACGGGAACCACGTCAATGGGGCGTGGCAGCGCGTCTCGATTGCGTAACATGGCAGTGCGACGAGAATGATTCACTGATCGCACGGACGGAACCTCAAGCGCAAAGGCTTCCCTTGGCATCCACATCTGCACCGAGCGTGGCCGTTCGACACGGCATCCACTGGGAATACCTGATCCCGATCACCACGGTGCACATGCTCGCATGCCTCGCGCTGCTGCCGGGCTACTTCAGCTGGCCGGGCGTGGCGCTGGCCGTGATTGGCACCGGTGTGTTCGGCACGCTGGGGATCAACCTCTGCTACCACCGGCTCTTGGCGCACCGGAGCCTGAAAGTTCCGCGGTGGCTCGAGCGGACGCTGGCGACCCTGGCGCTGTGTTCCCTGGAAGACACGCCCTCTCGCTGGGTTGCCAACCACCGGTTGCATCACGTCCACTCCGACGACGACGAGGATCCGCACTCGCCCCGCAACGGCGTGGCGTGGTCGCACGTCGGCTGGCTCTTCCGCCGCGCCCCCGAACGGAAGACCTTGGCATTTTTCGACCGGTATGCCCGCGACATCCTCACCGACAAGTACTACCGCTACCTCGAGCGGCATCCGATGGCGATCCTCTGGATCTATGCCACGCAGGCGGTGATCTTCTGGACCGTGGGCCTGCTCGTGGGTCGTTGGATCGGCGGCGATTGGCAGGCCGGGCAAACGTGTGCCGCGCGCACGCTGGTGTGGGGCGTGTTCGTCCGCACCGTACTCGTGTGGCACATCACGTGGAGCGTCAACTCGCTGACCCACGTGTTCGGCTATCGCACGTATGCCACGGGTGAAGACAGCCGCAACAACTGGCTGGTGGCGATCCTTGCCATGGGCGAGGGCTGGCACAACAACCACCACCACGATCCGGCCAGCGCCTCGGTGCAGCACAAGTGGTGGGAGATCGACATGACGTATTACGCGATCCTGCTGCTCAAGTCGCTGGGGCTGGCCACTGACGTGATCGCCCCGCGGCACATCCGCCAACGCCGCGCGTCGTAAGCGACGGTCGCGTAGGCGTCACGGCGGTTCGATCGCATCGCATGTCTAAGCCGACCGGCCGTAAGGCCGCGGGCGAACCACGCTGGACGCCGTATCTGTTGACAGTTCTCCCCACGCCTCACGGCGTTGGGCTTATACAAACGGCTGTGCTCAGTTCGCGTCACGGCCACCGGCCGGCGCAACGAACAGCCCCGGCCTGGATTGCTCCGGGCCGGGGCCTCGCATGGACGGAATCGTGATGCTCAGGCCGGGAGCGGCTCAGAAGCCTTCGTAGATCACCAGGATGTCGCCGCACTTCTGGAAGCGGATCACGACCGAGCAGCCGCAGCCGTAGTCGTATCGCACCTGGCCGCAGCCGAAGAGCGTGCACCGCGAAGCCTCGCAGGGGCAGCCCTGGCAGCAGGCCGGCAGGCACACCGGCACCGCCACGGTCTGGCAGGTCTCGGGGCTCGTCGGGGTGAGCACGGTCTGATACGTCGGCTCTTCGCAGCAGCCCTTGTTGCAGTGGTGGTGCTTGCAGGCGTGCTTGTGGCGATACTTGATGCAGGGGTTGGTCGGGCAGACCGTTTCGGCGCCGCAGCCGGGCTCGAACCCGCACGACGGCTCCATGACACAGGCGGGCTCGAAGGCCGAGCAGCCGGGCTCAACCGCGACACAGCCGGGTTCGGCCTGACGGTGATGACGCCAGCCGGCTTCGGCAAACGTGGCGGCAAACAGCACGACGGCCGTGGCGAAGAGCGAACAGAAAAGAACAGGCTTCATGCGAATCATGGTGAGAACTTCCGTGGCAGAGACTGGGGACCGCCAAATCCTTCGAGTGGCGGTGGAGCCGGGATGCAAGCCACGGCTCCGCTCAACTCTGGCACACCCCCCGGGCGAGTCAAAAATTTGCCCCGTGACGATCCGTTTTATACGGAACAACCGGCGCAACCTGACCCGTAAAAGCCCAACGCCGTAAGGCGTGGGGCGAACCGCCACAAGATGCGGCGTCCAGCGTGGTTCGCCCGCGGCCTCACGGCCGGTCGGCTTGCACCATCTTCCGTAAAAGCCCAACGCCGTGAGGCGTGGGGACTCCGTCGCTACGCCATCATCTCGCGAAACCGCGTAAACAAATACGCCGAGTCGTGCGGCCCGGCGGCGGCCTCGGGGTGATACTGCACGCTGGCGGCGCTCGCCGTCTTGTGCCGCAGGCCCTCGATCGTGCCGTCGTTCAAGTTGCGGTGCGTGACCTCGAGATCGGGCGGGAGCGACGCCTCGTCCACCGCAAACCCGTGGTTCTGCGAGGTGATCTCCACCTTGCCCGTGGTGAGATCCATCACCGGCTGATTGGCGCCGCGGTGGCCAAACGCGAGCTTGAAGGTCTTGGCCCCGCAGGCGAGGGCGAGCAACTGGTGCCCGAGGCAGATGCCAAACATCGGCACCTTCCCGACGAGTCCTTTGACGGTTTCGACGCAGTAGCCGAGCACCTCGGGATCGCCGGGGCCGTTGGAGAGAAACACGCCGTCGGGCTTGTGGGCGAGCACATCGGCGGCGGTGGCGCGGCCGGGCAGCACGGTCACGTCGCAGCCCACGCTGGTGAGATGGCGGGCGATGTTCCACTTCATGCCGTAGTCGAGGGCCACCACCTTCTTCTTTCCGGCCCAAGTCGTGACCGGAGCGGGGTCGCCCCCTTCGAGCGGCTGCGGCACGGGCTGCGCCCATTCGTCGAGCGATTCCGTCCACGCGGAGGGCCGTTCGGGCATCACTTCGCGAACGAGGTCGCGGCCGACGAGGGTTGGCGCGGCCTTGGCCTTGGCGACGAGTGCCGCGGGGTCGAGCACTTCGCTGGAAAGCACGCCCGTCATCGCGCCGCGGATCCGCAGGTGCCGGACGAGCGCCCGGGTGTCGATGCCGGCGAGCCCCACG
>QWPO01000085.1 GCA_003669255.1 Planctomycetota bacterium
ATTAGGGCGGTGGGGTAAAAGGCGCACCAAAAAATACGGGTAGTCTCACGACCGCCACGCGCGTTTTTCCAGAATCGCTATCGTTTTTGGGGCAGGCTGTTTGCAGTCTGTCGGGGCGCTGCTGAACGCGGCACAGCGCACCGTATCGGTTTGGTTTAAGGATTTTGCCCTCCTGACGCTGCCCCCAACTTGGTACCAGCCGGGTTGTTAGCCATGCAGGGCCGATAGCCCAAGGCACTGTGCGGTCGGATCGTGCTGGTGTGCTGCTGCCACCGCACGAAAGAGCACCTTGGCCTCGAGCAGCGTGTCAAACGCTTGCCGCTAGAGGGGGGCAGGTCAAGGCCGGACGCGGCCGGCGACCCAGAGGCTCGTGAGCGTCACTGCGACGGCGAGGATGCCGACGGTTCCAAAATAACGCAGGGGTTCGCCGGCACCCCCCTCCAAAATCAGCCCACCACACACGGTGCCGAGGCCGCTGGCGATGTGCTGCACCGACGAATTGACCGACATGAAGCCACCGCGCCGTCGGGGCTCAATGCTGGCCGTGATCAGTGATATGGAGGACACCAACCGCCCCGCGTTGCTCGCCATCAACACCGCTGCCACCGGGGCCGCCACGGCAAGCCCCACGGACGGAAGGTGAGTGACCACGAGCGTCATCACGGCCGCCAGCGACACCGCGCAACGAAACACGGGCAGGGCACCATAGCGATCGATGAGCCGGCCCACGAGCGGAGTGCTCACGAGCGTGAGCAAGCCCCCGGCCACGAAGACGACGGGCAACTGGGCTTCCGTGACACCCGCGTTGCTCACGTAGGAGGCGCTGATATAGGGAATCACGGAAAATGCACCGAACATCAGGATGGCGGTGAGGGCCAAGGCAGGCCGATGGGAGGGATACGTGAGCGTGTCCAGCAACTGGGCCAGGGGACGTCGTCGCGTCCCGCCAAGGTGGCCGGTCAGCGGCGGCATCGTCCACGCGGCCATGCCCAATAGCGGCAGCCCCAGCGCCGCGAGCACGAGGAACGGCACTCCCCAGCCGTAGCGGTTTCCCAGCGCTATCCCACTGGGTACGCCCACTACCGAGGCCACAGCGAACGCCGACATCAGCAAGCCGGTCGCCCGACCGCGCCGCTCCTCGGGAAACACGTCCGCCACGATGGCATACGACAAACCGCCCAACACTCCGCCAAACGCGCCCGTCAGACACCGGGCCGCGACCAGCAGTTGGTAATTCGGCGCCAAGCCGCAGGCCAGGGTGCCCAGCAGCAGTCCGGCTGAAAGCACGATGTAGGCCGACCTGCGTCCCACGCGGTCGAGCACCGCCGCTGCCGCAAAGCCGGCGCACCCAGCCGCGAACGTGTAGGCCGAGACGACCCAGCTGAACTGCACGGTGTCGATGCCCAGGGTGTCGAACAGGAGCGGCCCCAGGGGCATCACGATCATGAAATCGACGGTGCTGATGAACTGCATCGCCGCGAGCGTGAACAAGATCAGCCCCGCGCGGTCCACGCCACTCCCTTCCGGGAGGGCTGGCTCAGCTGCGGAGATTGGGGCCACAGTGCTGCTCGCTTTCACCGCAGGGGCGCCGCGGGAATCGGAGGCATCTTCGCCCTGCCGGCCGAAGGGAGGCTAGCAGACCCCTCACATCGCCCTCAACACCATCGCAGACTCTGGTACAAGGATTGTCTTCGCACGCGAAACAGGATCACCCATGACGTTGGCTGCCATGCTCGACGATGCGGCGGCGAGATCGCCACACGCCGTCGCGATCCACACCTCCGCCGGGTCGCTTTCGTATGCCGAGCTTGCTCAGATCGGGCTGGCTCGACACAGAGGACCTGGCCTCGACCGACGAAGATGGATTCCTCTGGTTCGCGGGCAGGTAGAAGGACATGATCTCGCGCGGGGGGTTTAAGGTGGCCCCGGCGATGGTGGAGGACGCGATCCGCTCGCATCCCGACGTGGCGACCGCCGCGGTGGTGGGGGCCTCGGATGAACGCGAGGGGCAGGTGCCCGTCAGCTTTTTTCGCGTCGACCACTGGCCACTCACAGCCCAGGGCAAACTCGACCGCGCTCGGTTGGTGTGGATGGCCGACTTCGGCGACGGCCGGGAACTCTGAGACAGTTTGTCGCGACGAATGACAGTTCACGCGAGTCAACCATGTTCTCGCGTAGAATACGAAAGCATCCCGAAGGAGATGCGTTGACACACAACGTGCACGTTTGTATAGTACGTGAAAACCACGGAGGTTGGAAATATGAGCACCATCGACGCACTACTCGCGGATGCGGCACAACTTCCCGTCGCGGATCGTCTCGAGTTGATCGATGCCCTCTGGGACACGTTTCCAGATGACGCGCTGCCACCGCTGTCGGATGAGTGGATAGCTGAGATCCGACGTCGATCGGCCGAACTTTCTGCCGGCACCGCGAAGACCATTCCCTGGGAAGTCGTTCGGCGCGAGGCCTTGGTCAGGCACTGCAAGGCTCCGCAGAGCAATCGGGAAGAATGATGACGGAAGTGGAGTTTCTCGCTGGCGCGAGGGCGGACTTCGATGCCGCCTTCGACTGGTACTCTGCGAGAAGCGAATCTGCTGCGAAACGCTTCATTGAAGAGGTACAGGCCTCTCTTGATCGGATCGCACTCGATCCGGAAAGGTTTGCCCATCTGGACGATGTTTTTCGGCAGGGACGCATGAAGCGGTTTCCGTACCGCATCATTTGCCAGCACGCAGGAAATCGAATCACGGTCATGGCGATCGCCCACCACAGCCGAAGACCAGAGTATTGGCGGCGCACGGCCGAGTGACACGGTGTCATCGTATCCAGCGGCACCGCGCCAACGAAGCCGTCGTCGCCTATTCAGAATTCTTTCCCGGCGTCTTGGAGCGCCTTTCGCACATCGTCCCACGCGGCCTGCGCACCCTTCTCCATGTGCCCCCACGCCTCGCCAGTGGATTTGCGAACCTCATCCAACTTGTCGCGGGCTACCTGCTGCTTGGCCTCGAGGTCAGCCATCTTCTCTGCCCAGCGTGCCTTGGCCTCATCCTTCAGGGCGTGGCCTTTTTCATGCAGCCTATCAATTTCCTTCTCCATTTCTGCGAGGCTAGCCTTGAGCCGCATCTCGAAATCTTCCTTGGCCTGCGCGGCAGCGCGTGCGGAGGTGTCGACAGCCTTTTCCGCGTCGTGACGGACATCCTCGGTCGTGACTTTGCGCACCGTGTGCTTGACCGGTGCCTCCATACAGCCATTGCAGGGCACAAGAACCGCTGCACCGAGCAGCCACCAAGAGCGGGTCATGGGCTCACCTCATGTAGGACGACGAAAATGGTGTCCGTGCGAGTCGCGTCTGAATGGACCCGCTGATAAGCAGCCGGCATCATGCGACTGAACGATAGCGACGGCCTCGCCGAAACCGCGACGCGCGATTCTCAGAGCGGATTTCAAACGAGTGGCATGCCGGACACTTACTGCACATCGCGGCGAAAAAGCGCCGAAAGTATCTGTACCCGGTCGCATTCGCTGAAACGCGGATTATTAGTTGGCCTGATTCTGCTCATCCTGCTGATCCTTGCCTTACTGGGGCGTTTACCGCTGTGAGCAGCCAGCGGCCAACCCGCCAAGGTGGTAGCCGTCGGTGCCCACGCAGGATTGGTCAGGCTTTCTTTGACGGAACCGCACTTCCGACCGGCACATGCCGGAATGCGGCGGACGAATCCATCGCTGACTCGCCACGGGCGATTGCCGCGTCGTATTGAGCCGCCACTGTTGGCATGACGACCAGCGGGCAGCCGTGCTCCGCCGCCTCATCCACCATCAGCCGGACATCCTTCCGAGCCATGCTGACGGTGAACGAAGCCGGCTCGAATGGGCCTTCGGCCACCTTCGCAAATCTGGCCGGAAAGAACTGGCCCGGATTGAACTGCTCAAACATCCGCGCTGCATCCTGCGGATCGACGCCGGTCGCGTCTGCCAGCCGCACGATGTCGCCCGCCAATGCCGACATCCCCAGAAACGCCAGATTGCCGAAGAGTTTGAATGCCGCCGCCCGCTCCGGCTGCGGCCCAAGCTGGACCACCTTGCCGGTCATCCGCTCGAGTTCCGGCAGCACCCTTGCACATTGATCGGGGTCTCCAGACAGGAGCATCACGCCAGTGCCCTCGGCCGCATTGACCGGCCCCATGAACACTGGTGCGTGAAGATACACCCGTCCCCTTCCCGCCCAGCGTCGGGCACGCTCACCAGTCGCACTCGGCGTGGTCGTCGTGTGGTCGATGATCCAGCACGATGCGGGAATGACCTCGGTGAGCGGCTCGAGCACCGCCTCGACAGAAGCGTCGTCAGCCAGCGACAGATGAACTCGCTCGACACCCGCCACCGCATCGGCGGACGCCGCAAACGCCTTAACGCCATGGGCCTCGAGCGCCTTCGCCGACGCTGGCGAGCGGTTCCACACGTGCACCGTGTGCCCCTGTGATAGCAGCCGACGAACGAAGCCGCTGCCCATTAAGCCAGTGCCGAGAAACGCGATCTTCATGGATTGACCCCTTGGGATAACATGCTTAGTGGCGAGGCGGGCCTTCCCACAAAAGCCCCGCGATAACGACATTCGTATCCGACACTGCGACGATCGGCCACACCGGCATCGCGAACATCATCCGACCCGCCGCAATCAACGTCGCGGAGACGACTGGGCTATGACGCCCGACGGCGTTTGCCGCCGCCCTTACGGTCAGCCGCTGCCGGTCCGGATCGCGGCCTGCGCACTCGGTCAGAAGCTCACGAGCGCCCGTACACCGGCGATCAGCGCCGGGTCTGCCAGTCGTAGAGATGGCACGACGTATTGCAGGTCGGGCGTGATGCGGATGGCCGGCGTGAGGGCGTAGTTGTAGAAGCACTCGATTCCCTGGCCGTCGCCAACCGGACCGAACTGCGACGTGATCAGCGAGCCGATCTCGGGGCTGGCCGACGCCCAATACCAGCCCACGCCAAACGTGTCGTCACGCCGACTCCGGCCGGGCACGGTGCCCCCCACGCCAAAACTCAGAAATGCGTCGATCGGGCTGGTGTTCGGGTCCGCGATGCCCGCGCGGCCGAACGGGCCCCAGCCGCGAGTGTCGTCGGCCGGATCAACGAATAGGAACTGATCGAAGTTCCAATACAGGCACCAGGAGCCACGAGTCGTCGGAATCGCAACGTCCGGGTAGGGGATGTAAGCCTCGGCGATCGACGTGTAGGTGCGGCTGTTCCAGGTGCCGCCAAGAAGCTGGTGGCCCGGGCGGTCGAGCACGTTCGTGGGCACCCGCACGGCCGCCGACAGAAGCATGCCGTCGTTGAAGAGCGTGTCGAAACCGCTCGTGGCCGTCGTGTCGGTAGAGTTGAGCACGGTCACCATCACCATCGGCCCGTCATCGGGATGGAACACGAATCCGGCCCCAAGCGTGGAGTAGGGCACCGTCGCCCCGACGATTGGATTGAACACAAACCCCATGTTCGAGAACTGCGTCTTGCCCCGACCGTGAGCAAAGGCATTCATGTCGCCGTCGAGCGTATCCATCTTGCCGGCGAACACGGAGAACGCATCGGTCAGCTCCTGCGTGAGCAGCACGTTGGTCAAGTACACTTCCTCGCTGCCGTAGACCGGCAGGTCGGCGATCAGTGTCGGCGAGATGAAGCAGCCCACGTTGCCGACGATCGTTTCGCCGTAGCGGTGCTCGGCGCGAAGCTTGAGATACAGCCCGTCCCGCACGCCGAGCTTGCCGCCGTCGGCGATCACGCAGTAGTCGCCGTGGCCGGCGTAGTCGAAGGCCTGATCGAAGCCGCCGTTGGTGTTGCCGATGTAAAAGCCCGTGTTGTCGGCGAGGATGGTCAGGCCGGCGTCGGCCAGCCGTTCACGAAAGCCGTCCTGTGAGCCCAGCAGATGCGGAGCCGTCTCATACCGCGGCTCTTCCACGTAGGGCTGCGGTGGGTTCTCCGCGCCCGCAAGGCCAACGAGGCAGCACCAGAGCCCGGCGGCGAGCCATGGCGTCCGCCGA
>QWPO01000042.1 GCA_003669255.1 Planctomycetota bacterium
CCCAGGTCGGTGATGATGTCGCCGAACATGTTCGTCGTCACGATCACGTCGTAGGCGTCGGGGTTCTTCACCATCCACATGCAGCAGGCGTCGACGTGGTTGTAGTCGGTCTTCACGTCGGGGTAGTCCTTGGCCACCTCCTGGAACGTCCGCCACCAGAGGTCGTGGCCGAACGTGAGCACGTTGGTCTTGGCGACGAGCGTGAGCGTCTTCTTGGGGCTGTTGCGCTTCCGCGTGTAGTCGAAGGCCCAGCGGATGCACCGCTCGCAGCCCTTGCGGGTGTAGATCGCCTGCTGCACGGCCACTTCGTCGGGCGTGCCCTTCTTGAGATATCCGCCGACACCGCAGTAGAGGTCTTCGGTGTTCTCACGGACGACGACGAAGTCGATGTCCTTCGGGCCGCGGCCCGCCAGCGGCGTCTCGACGCCCGGCAGGAGTTTCACGGGGCGGAGGTTGATGTACTGATCAAGCTTGAACCGCAGTTCCAAGAGCAGCCCCTTTTCGAGGATGCCGGGGGCCACGCCCGGATGGCCGATCGCGCCGAGGAAGACGGCATCCTTGGTGCGCAGCAGGTCGAGTCCGCCTTCGGGCACGATCTCGCCGGTCTTGAGGTAGCGGTCACCACCCCAGTCGAGCATTTCCACGTCGTAGGCGAAGCCGTCGATCTTCGAGACGGCGTCGAGCACCTTGAGCGCCTCGGCGGTGACTTCGGGGCCGGTGCCGTCACCGGGAATCGCGGCGATCTTCAGGGTCGACGAGGCCATCGCGGGCATGCTCCATGGGCAGGAAAGGGGTGGGCAATCCGTGGGCCCGCCAGATTACGCGGGACGCGGGCCGAACGGAACCCGCCCGCGATGTTCCCGGAAGCAAGCCGCCTGGATTGCATCGAGAATAGGTGCATCGCCGGCTCGGGGGCGGCAAAAGTCTCGTCGCCGGGGCGAGGATACGCCCAAGGCTCCTCGAGCGTTCGCCGACCCCCTCGCCTCCCCCGTCCTCGGGCTTACCGAACGGGGTGGCACACGACGAGCCGACACCGCAGCAGGCAGGATGCCGCGCACAACGCTCGGCTCCACGGCGACACGATGTCGCCGGTAGGGAAAAGCCGCGGCGGGCAGGATGCCGCGCCTAACGCCGGACTCCACGGCGACACGATGTCGCCGATGGGAAAAGCCGCAGCGGGCACGATGCCGCTGCGGCGTCAATTCAGTTATTGCTGAAGTCGAGCTGCTTGCCACCCTTCATGCCGAGCGGGTTCTTCACGAACCGCTGGCGGCAAGCATCACAGAGGTCGAACCGCAGCGACCGGGTGTCGTCTTCGAGGTCGGCAAGTTCCGACTCGTCGAGCCGCTCGAGCAACTCCTGCATCTCGTCGAGATTGTCGACGTCGTCGTGGCTGGAGGTGCCACTGGGGCAACCGCACGACTGGTCCTCGACGGCGGGAAACACTTCGATCTTCACGACATGCCGCAGGTCGGTTCCGGCCACGATCGGCCGCTTGCAGATATCGCACGAGTAATGAAGCATCGCGTCCTCCGGTTTTGCCTTGCCCGGCCGAACGCACCCGCTTCTCGCGGCGGTCTTCGGCAACGTCATAATGATCCTCTGAGTGTGACCAGATCCTGCGGCCGAAGCAAGCACTGGAGACGGGGTCTCCGGCCGGTTTGTCGGCTGAGCAGCCCGACCGCTACACTGACGGTCACCCCAGAGGGTCCCGTTTCGCCATGTCCTCGCATGCTTTTGCGGTGCCGGCGCATCAATCGCCGACGCTCGGGTTGAGCGTGCTGGTGCTCAATCGCTCGTTCGTGGCCGTCCACATTACGAACGTGCGCCGGGCCGTCACGCTCCTGTTCCGTGAGTTGGCCGAGGTTGTCCACATCGAGGAGGGCCAGTATGCGGCCTACGACCTCGATTCATGGCGCGAGCTTTCCTCGCTTCGCGCATCGTATCGCAGCCCGGATCAGGACTGGATCCGGGCCGTCGGCTACGAACTCCAGGCGCCCAGGGTGATCCGGCTGATCTCGTGCGACCGTGGCCCACGACAGGGGCTCCGCTTCAACCGCCGCAACGTCTTCGCCCGCGACGCCAACCTCTGCCAGTACTGCGGCAACGGTTTTCCGACCAGCGAACTCTCGCTCGACCACGTCGTGCCGCGGAGCCGGGGCGGCTCGACGACCTGGGAAAACATCGTCTGCGCCTGCGTCGCCTGTAATGTCCGCAAGGGTGGCCGGACGCCGGCCGAGGCACGGATGAATCTCATCCGTCAGCCCGTGAAGCCGAAGCGAAGCCCGCTGCTCTCCATCAAGCTCGGCAACCCGAAGTATGCGAGCTGGAAGAGCTTCGTCGACAACGCCTACTGGCTCGTCGACCTGCGCTAACCGGCCCCGGAACACGCCGTCCAAAGCTGCCGTACAAGCCCAACGTCGTGAGGCGTGGGGTGAACCGAAAAGGAGGCCGCGTTCAGCGTGATTCGCCCGAGGCCTTACGGCCTTCGGCTTGTGCGAATGCCGTAAGAGCCCAACGCCGTAAGGCGTGGGGAGAACCGCCAACCGAGATCGTGGGGCGCCCGCGGCCTCACGGCCGGTCGGCTTGAAGCAGGCCCCAGCGTGAGAGGGCGCCCGCGGCCTCACGGCCGGTCGGCTTTCAACTCACCACGCACTCGACCGCGAGGATCACGATCCGACTCAGCAGAGCGGATCCTTCTTTTCCGTGATCACCGGCAACTGCGGCGACATCTCGGCGTTGAGTGCCGTGAAGTCCTTCCATTCGGCCGGGAGATTGTCCTCGTGGAAGATCGCCTCCACCGGGCACTCCGGCACGCACGCCTCACAGTCGATGCACTCGTCGGGGTGGATGTAGACCATCTTGTCCCCTTCGTAGAAACACTCGACGGGGCAGACCACCACGCAGTCGGTGTACTTGCAGGCGAAACACGGCTCGGCGACGACGTGGGTCATGACTCAACTCCTGTGACGGTGGCGCGTGTGTGGCGTTCGGCATCCAAGCCGCTGCCGGCGAAATCCGGCATCGAACGGCCATCTGCGCGGCATCCTAGGGGGATCGCGCATACCTGTCAACGAACCGCCCAACCCACGATTCCGTCGGCCGGAATGCGGGGGTCCGGGTGGCGTTGGTGGCTTCCAGCGGCCGTCCCTATGATGACAGAACCATCGGCCGTCCGGGCGGAAAACATGAACCCGGCGATGGGGCGTCGGGGCGTCCCTGCCCCTTCCCCCTGGCCGCCACCGCAGGTGTCTCCGTGACGAGCCCTCCAGAGCCCCGTTCGGTCCTCTCGGCGGAGGATCGCGGCCTCCTCGACGCCTGCCTCGCCGGCACGGCCGGAGCCTGGGACACGTTTGTCGGCCGCTTCGCGGGGCTGTTCGCCTTCATCGCCTCGAAATCCGCCCGGCAGCGCGGGCTCGCGCTCGCGGCAGCTGACCGCGACGACCTCGTCGCCGACATCCTGGTCGAGTGCCTGCGGAACGACGCCGCCGCCCTGCGGTCGTTTGCCGGACGCTCGAGTCTCGCCACGTATCTGGCGGTGATCGCACGTCGGGTCGTCGTGAGACGGCTCGCCGACGCGGCGCGTGAAGCCGCGCCGCGCGTGCCGCAGCCGCGGCACCGGCGGGCCGACGTGATGGCCGGCGACGAAACCGCGCAGGCCGCAGACCGCGAACAGGTGGAGACGTTGCTCCGCGGACTCGATACCGATGAGGCCCGACTCGTCAGGCTGCACCACCTCGAGCACCGCAGCTACGGCGAGATCAGCCACCTCACCGGCATGCCGCTCAACTCGATCGGCCCAGCCCTCTCGCGGGCCCGCGAGAAGATGAAGCGGCTCGATCACCAACCCCGGGCGGGCTGAGGCGGGTTCTGCCTGAACCGTGTGCGGCCGTATCTGGAAGCGCAACGTTGGGATGCGTCGGCTGCGGCACAGGTTGAAAACCTGTGCTACCGGAGGGGCGAGGGGCTGCCCGTGCCCGGGAGCCGGCGTTGCTGGCCGAGCGAAGCCACGACCAATCCGCCTGCGGCGGATCGGTGCCCGGCGAAGCGAGGGCAGCATCGAGTGAGCGAAGGGCAGGATGCCCGCAGCGAACGTCCGGCGACGGGCATGGGCAGCCCCGAGCGGCGCACCACGAGCAGCCCGCGGCCTGACGGCCGGTCGGCTCACAAACTCCGGGACGGCAGTCACGGCGCGCCTCGAACTGGCGGACGGACCGGCGAAAGACGATACTGAAGGCAACACGGAGTCGGGGCTGCAGTCCTTCGAACTCTCGCGGGGCACCGAACGATGTCGCGATTCATCGATTTTCCGGACGGCATGAGCCGTCGGCACTTCCTCAACCACCTCGCCGGTGCCGCGGCGCTGGCGGCGCCGGCCACCGCCTTCACCAACGCGGTCCTCGCCAACGCGACCGACATGAAGAAGCGGCACAAGGCCGCGATCATGCTCTGGATGGGGGGCGGCCCCAGCAGCATCGACATCTGGGACCTGAAGCCCGGTGCGGCGACCGGTGGCCCCTTCAAGCCGATCGGGACCAGCGCCGATGGCGTGCAGATCTGCGAGCACATGCCGCTCATGGCCAAGCAGATGCATCACATGGCAGTCGTGCGGTCGATGAGCACCCGTGAGGCCGACCACATGCGCGGCCGCTACTACATGCATACGGGCTACGTGCCCAACCCGAACGTCGAGCACCCGAGTTACGGCTCGGTGATCGCCCATGAACTCGCCGACCAGGTGCCACAGCTCGAGATCCCGCCCTTCGTGTCGGTGGGCAGTGGCAGCGTCGGGCCCGGATTTCTCGGCATGACGTGGGCGCCGTTCGTGGTCGACTCCAACGGCACCGTCCGCAATCTCGACATGGGCGTCGATCCGGCACGGCTCGCCCAGCGGATGGAGATGCTGGCGACGATCGAGAGCCGGTTCATCAAGGAGCGGCGTGGGGCGTCGGCCGACGAGCACGCCAAGGTTCTCGACAAGACGGTCAAGCTGATGACCAGCAAGCAGATGGACGCCTTCAAGGTGGCCAAGGAGCCAAAGGAGGTCCAGGAGCGGTACGGGAACAGCGGCTTCGGCAAGGGCTGCCTGATGGCCCGCCGCCTGGTCGAGATGGGCGTGCCGTTCGTGGAGGTCGACCTCGGCGGCTGGGACAACCACGCCACCATCTTCCCCACGCTCCAGAACCAGAAGCTGCCGGTGCTTGATCAGGCGATGAGCGCGCTGGTGGAGGATCTTGCCGACCGGGGCATGCTCGACGACACGGTGGTGATCTGGATGGGTGAGTTTGGCCGCACGCCGAACATCAACGGAGGCGGGGGCCGCGATCACTGGGCGCGAAGCTGGAGCGCGGTCGTGGGCGGCGGCGGATTCAAGCGGGGCGTGGTCGTCGGTGAGACGAGTGCCGACGGCAAGGAGGTGGTCGGGGAGGCCCATGCCTCGCAGGACCTGATGGCGAGCGTGCTCAAGGCGCTCGGCGTTTCGTTGGAGACCACGTTCACGGCGAAGAACGGCCGGCCGATGAAGATCGCCAACTCCGGTAAGGCCATCAAGGAACTCTTCGCCTGACAGCGGCAGCCGGAGGCGCTTCGGGCGGTGGTGCAGCGGCTTCGGGCGGCGGCGTGCCCCGCTCCACAGGCACGGCCAAGCCGCTTCTGAGGCTCGTGCTTCCGGTGCTCCTGGAGCAGTTGCTCGCCCTGTCGGTCGGCTTTGTTGACAAGTGGCTGGCCGGCAACCTGTTCACCGGTGCCGAGCCCCTCGCCGCCGTGGGGCTGGTGGCCTACTGCCTGGCATTTCTTCCGGTGCTCTTCACGCTCCCGACCGCCGCCGTGACGGCGCTCGTCGCCAGGCATGTCGGAGCCGGGGAACCGGTAGCGGCCCGGCGGGCGCTGGCCCAGTGCGGACTCGTCGCCATCGCGCCAACGGTCGCGATGGCCGTCTTGGCGGCAGTCTGGGGCAGCAGGCTGGTGGAGTCGCTCGGACTGCCGCCGGAGAGCAGCCTGCTGGCGGAACGCTACCTCGCGATCG
>QWPO01000061.1 GCA_003669255.1 Planctomycetota bacterium
CGACCCTTGCCGGCCGGGCAGAGGCGAACACGTGGCCGGCGATAACCCCCCGCGCCGCCGCGACTTGCGGATGGTTGATGGCGGCCGCGATGCCTTGACCCACGCGCGCCGCCACTCCTATAAACCCGCGATTTTCCCGGCCTCTAGGCCGGTTTTCGAACCCCAGCGAACGTCCCGAGTGCAGCACCGCCACCTGCCGCCGGCGCCCTACGACCGCGCCCTCCGCCTCCGCGCGGAGTTGGGCCTGCGGTCTGCGCTCGCGGTGCTCGTGGCGGTTGCAGCGGCGTGGTTCGCCGGCGACCGCGTCGCTGCCCAGACGATCATGACGCCAGAGGCCAGTGCCGGCGCACTGTCCGCGTTGCCAGCCAAGGGACTCGCCGCCGCGATCGCCGAAGCGGGCCGGATCGAGGTGCCGTCGGCCGATCCCGCTGAGCCGCTCGCCGTCAAGGCGACGCAGGCCGCGCGGTGGACCGAGGGCGCCTACGACGTTTGGCACCTGACGGGCGGCGTGCAGATCACACAGGGAGCGACCGAGGCGGCGGCGCACGAGGCCGTGATCTGGATTGAACAGGATGCCGCGGATGCCCTCGATGATAGCGCGCAAGCGGCTGAGCCGCGTGTGCGGAGCGTGCTCGTCCGCATGGCGGGTGAGGTGAAGGTGACATCGACGGCCGGCGGCGACGATGGACCTGCGACGGTTCGCGGGCCACGTTGGGCCGGCCGCTTCTGGACGCTCCGCGAACCGCGACTCGACTTCGCCAGTGTGGTCGGCAGCACCGCCCCGCCGCCGCTCTATGAGCAACCGGCTGAGCCTACGGTGATCACGGCGGCAGGTGGCAAAGACGATGGTTCGGCGATCCGGCTCGCCTCGGCGGAGGAATCGCCGATCGAGCAGACGCAGTTCAGCGAGTTCGGGGCGCCTGCTGTGCCGCAGGTGGCCGCCGCGGCACCGGCCCGTCGGCTGCGGGCCTTCCCGAGGTCGAGTGTGCCGCTGGCGATCAAGTGGCTGCCGAGCCCATCGGGCAATGAGTGGATCGCCGTGATCACGTCGGGGGTGAACCTCGTGATCGACGGCGTCGATCCGGCGGGCCCGCTCGACATCTCCGCCGACCGGCTCGTGATCTGGACGCGTGGCTCGGCGCAGCCCAACCTCGACGGTGCAGATGCCCAGGCCGCCGACGCGCCGCTGGAGCTCTACATGGAGGGCAACGTCGTCTTCCGCCAGGGCCAGCGGGTGGTCGAGGCGGAGAACATGTTCTACGACGTGCCGCGGTCGAGTGGCGTGATCACCGGGGCGACGGTGCTGACGCCGGTCGACAACTACTCCGGCGCCGTGCGACTGCGGGCCGACGTCATGCGGCAGGTGGACCGCAGCCGGTTCGTCGCCCAGCAGACGGGCCTCACCTCGAGCCGGCTGGGCGTGCCCACCTGGGAGTTCCGCTCCCGGGAACTGGAGTTCACCGACGAGCAGGTGCCGCTGGCTGGCCCGTATGGTCAGGCCGCGATCGACCCGGCCACCGGCGAGCCCGCGGTCGAGCACCAGCAGTTCATCACGAGTCGTGGCAACACGGTGACCGTCGGCGGCGTGCCCGTGCTCTGGTGGCCGGTCCTGGCGACCAACGCGAAGAAGCCGACCTTCTACATCAACGACCTGCAGCTCAAGAATGACCAGATCTTCGGGACACAGATCCTCACCGGCTGGGATGCCTTCCAGGTGTTCGGATGGCAGCGGCCGCCCGACGGTGTCGATTGGGATTTCGACGTCGACTACCTGAGCCTGCGTGGCCCCGGTGGCGGCACGTCGCTGCTCTACAACCGGCCCTCGTTCCTCGGCCTGCAGACGCCGGCCAGCGGTGACCTCGACGCCTGGTTCGTTGGCGACGTGGGCAAAGACAACGTCGGTCTCTACCGCCGCGACCTCACGTACCCGGGATACCCGAATCGCACGTTCCGCGGCCGGACGTTCTGGAGGCACCGCCAGGATCTCGGCGGTACGACCGACAGCTTCTTCGGCGGCTGGCAGGCTCGTGGTACGGCCGGCTGGATCAGCGACATGAACTTCCTCGAGGAGTACTACGAGGCCGAGTGGGAAGAGGGCTACGAGCAACGGACGTGGCTCGACCTGCGGCGGCCCGTAGAAAACCGTGAACTCCGCCTGCTGACGAGCGTCCGCCTCGATCCGTTCTTCACGCAGACGGAGTGGTGGCCGCGGCTCGACCATTACTACATGGGCCAGCCGCTGCTCTATGACGCTGTGAGCTGGTACGAGCACTCAGGCATCGCCTACGCGAAGCAGAGCACGCCGCAGACGCCGACGGTCGGCCAGGGCCGAGACATCTGGACGCTGCTTCCCTACGAGAGCAACGTGCTTGGCGAGCGGGTGTCGACGCGGCAGGAACTTGATCTCCCGTTCCAGGCGGGGGCGGTGAAGCTCGTGCCGTATGCCCTCGGCGAACTCGCCCACTGGGGCGAGGCGCTCGACGGATCGCCGCTCGATCGCGCCTACGGCCAGGTCGGTATCCGCTCGAGCCTGCCGATGTGGACGGCCGACAACACCGTCGAAAGCCAGCTCTGGAACCTCCACGGCATCGCCCACAAGGTGGTGTTTGAGGGCGAGTTTTCCTACGCGAATGCCACGCAGAACATCGACCAGCTCCCGCTCTACGACCAGATCGACGACGATACGATCAACCAGTATCGCCGCAACATCCCCTATTGGGATTTCAACGCTCCGCAGGGATCGGGCTACCCGACGCCGCTTGGGGCGCCCTACATCTTCGGGCCCGACAACAAATACGACCCGCGGAGCTACGCTGTCCGTCGCGGCATGGGCAGTTGGGTCACCGGCCCCACTGAGATCGTCAACGACCTCACCGCGTTCCGCGTGGCGGCCCGGCAGCGGTGGCAGACGAAGCGGGGCCCGATCGGCAATCGGCGGATCATCGACTGGATCACATTCGACGTGGACGGCGAGTTCTTCCCAACGACGAGCCAGAACTTCGGCCAGGTGATGGGGCTCTGGCAGTACGACTTCCGCTGGCACGTGGGCGACCGCACGGCGGTGCTCTCGACGGCCGACGTCGACTTCTTCAGCGGCGGGCAGCAACTCTACACCGTGGGCTTGCTGTTGAACCGCACTCCCCGGGGGAGCTTCTACATCGGTTTCAACCAGTTTGGCGGACCGATCAGCGCTTCGGTGCTTGCTGGCTCGTACACCTACCGGATGAGCCCCAAGTGGGCGAGTTCGTTCGGATCGGCGATCGATCTCACCGGCAACAACATCGGCCAGAACTTCCAACTCGTACGAATCGGCGAGTCGTTCCTGATGACGTTTGGCTTCAACGTCGACTACAGCCGCAACAACGTCGGTGTGACGTTCAACCTCGAACCGCGGTTCCTCTCGCGGACGCAGTTCGCGAGTCGTTCGGGCATCGACATCCCGACGGCCGGGGCCTACGGGCTGGAGTAGCGGGACTCGCGCCGGCCGTCATCGGCACGGCATTCCTACGATCGGGGGGCCGGGCCACAAGGCCACAGGGCCATGGGGCGAATGTCACGGCCAAGGTGATACCATGCTTCCCAGGGAGTCGAAGTCATGGATTCCGAACCATCGCCCGCCCGTCGTCCCGAACGGACTGCTGCCGCCGCTTCGGGTGTGCTCGTTATTGTGGGCGCGTCGGGCGACCTGACGAAGCGGCTGCTGATGCCGGCGGTCTACAACCTCGCCTGCGACGGGCTCTTACCCGAGGCGTTCGCAATCGTCGGCATGGGTCGCGAGCCGATGACGACCGCCGAGTTTCGCAACCAGCAGCGAGCCGAAATCGGCCGTTTCAAGACGCGGGTGACGCTCGACGAGCGCCGCTGGCAGTGGCTGGAATCGCGGCTGCACTACACCGGTGGCGAGTTCAACGATCCCGCAGCCTTCGCGCGACTCAAGGCGCTCGTCGACGACGTGGCGGCGGCGAGCGGTGCCGCCGGCAACACGCTGCTCTACCTGGCGATCTCCCCCGATTTTTTCGGGCTCGTCAACCAGCAACTCGATGCCGCCGGGTTCACCGGGCTCGCGGGGCAGAAGCGGATCATCGTCGAGAAGCCGTTCGGGAAGGATCTGGCCTCGGCCCAATCGCTCAACCAGACGCTACTCGATCACTGGCGTGAGGAGGAGATCTACCGGATCGACCATTATCTCGGCAAGGAAACGGTGCAGAATCTGCTGGCATTCCGGCTCGCCAACGGCATGTTCGCGCCCCTCTGGGACGCCCGGCACATCGACCATATTCAGATCTCCGCCACGGAGACCGTGGGCGTCGAGACCCGCGGGGGCTACTACGACAAGACGGGCGTCGTCCGCGACATGCTGCAGAACCATCTCCTGCAGATGCTGGCCTACGTCTGCATGGAGCCGCCGTCGTCGCTTGATCCGGGCGTCATTCGTGACGCCAAGTCGGACCTGCTCCGGTCGGTGAGGCTGTTGAATCGCACCGACGTCGAACGCGACTGTGTGCGGGGCCAATACGGTGCCGGTCTTCGGGTGGACGGTGAGGCCGTCGTCGGCTACCGAGAGGAGCCAGCTGTTGATCCCGACTCGAACACCGAGACCTACGCCGCCATCAAACTCCACATCGACAACGACCGCTGGGCCGGTATGCCGGTCTATCTGAGGTCGGGCAAGTCGCTTTGGAAACGGGGCACGGAGATCGTCGTGCAGTTTAAGCCGACCGCCCCGGCCGGCGGCCCGGGCAACCAGCTCATTTTTCACATTCAGCCGTTCCAGGCCGTGGAAATTCGCATGCAGGCCAAGAGGCCGGGGCCGACGTTCATGCTCCAGTCGGCCGGCATGCGGTTCGACTACGCCGAGACATTCGAGGCCGCCCGCGGCACCGGCTATGAGGTGCTGCTCTTCAGCGCGCTCAACGGGGATCCGACGCTCTTTTCCCGGACCGATTTCGTGGAGACCTCCTGGCAGATCGTGCAGCCGGTGCTCGACGCATGGCGGGAGTCACGAGCCGGCGACTATCCTAACTACGCCGCTGGAACGTGGGGGCCGCTGGCCGCCGGCATGCTCCTCTCGCGCGACGGCCGCCGCTGGCACGAGAGCCTCAATCGCGCGGTGCTGGCCCGGTCTCCGTTCTTCACCGCGGCCCCGGTGGTGCTGCTCAACAACCTCCTGCTGGCCTTTCAGCCGCTGGCCGTCGAGGCGGGCACCGCGGTGGTGGAGCGGGGCGATCTGAAATCGGAGATGTACTTCGTCTGCCGTGGCGAACTTGAAGCGGTCGGTGAGGCGGGAGAGGTGCTCGGCCGCATCCGGGAGGGTGAGTTCTTCGGTGAGATGGCGGTTCTCTTCGACCGGCCGCGGAGCGCGACGGTGCGGGCGACGCGTCCCTGCGACCTGCTGGTACTCGATGGCGGCGATTTTCGGCGGATCATCCAGGATTTTCCGGAGGCCGATGCCGAGTTCCGTCGCCTCGCGGCCGAGCGACAGGCGGCCCGTCGCGAAGCCTGAGACTGCGTGTACGGGTCACTCTTGAGCCCCGGGCGGCTGCTTGTACAAGCCCAACGCCGTGAGGCGTGGGCTGAGCCACCACCAGACGCCGCATTCAGCGTGGTTCGCCCGCGGCCTCACGGCCGGTCGGCTTGAAGCGGGCTCAGCGTGAGGGGATGCCCGCGGCCTTACGGCCGGTCGGCTTGAACACAAACTCCAGCGTGGGGGGACGCCCGCGGCTTTACGGCCGGTCGGCTTACACTCGCAGCTGGTTGTTCACCGCCTTGAACGCGACAGAGCCTGAGGCCACGCACCGATGACCCCACGCACCGACGACCGCCGGACGGCCGATCTCGAACGGCTGCTCGACATCGCCCGCCGGCTTGGGGCGACCGTCGACCTCGACCAGATGCTCGCAGCGATCATCGATGCAGCCACCTCGCTTCTCGATTGCGAGCGGGCGACCGTATTTCTCTACGACGAGCCGCGCGACGAGCTCTGCAGCCGGATCGCGACCGGGATCGATGCCTCGCCG
>QWPO01000184.1 GCA_003669255.1 Planctomycetota bacterium
CGACCGTCGAGGATTTTCGCCAACTGCTCGAGCAGACGGACGAGACAGGCCGGCGGACGGTAGGCAACTTCGGGGTGATCGACGCCGCCGGCGGCGCGGCCCTCTTCGAAGCCGGGCCGGAAACCTTCCAGATGTTCGATGCCAACGATCCTGAGGTCGCCCCTCGTGGTTACATCGTTCGGGCGAACTTCGCGACCACCGCCCGTGGTGTGCCTCCCGCGCCTAATACCACGGTCGTCGAAGGCACGTATTCCGGCGAGCGCTACGCGCGGGCCTGCCGGCTGATCGACGATCGCCTCCCCGACGGTCGACAGGGAGATGATCTCACCGTCGACTACGTCCTCCGCTCGATGTGCAGGGATCTCGCCGACGGCACGGGCATCCCTTTCGAGGGCAGCGTGAATGGCCCAGCAGGAGAACTTCCCGACGAGGTCAACACTTCGGCCACCATCAGCCGAACGACCACCGTATCAGCGGCGGTGTTTCATGGTGTGAAGCCGGGCGAGGATCCGCTCTCGACCACGATGTGGGTGCAGTTGGGCGATCCCAAGTTTTCGATCGCGGTGCCCTGCTGGGTCGCCTGCGAATCGTTGGCCGAAGCCGTTGCGGGCGAGTATGGCGGCGCCATCTGCTCGATTGCAGCCACGCTTCGGGAGTGGAACCTCACCGAAGACCGCGACGGCGTCCAGACCGATCACCTTCCACAGGTCTGGGACGACGTCTGGCCGGTCGAGGATCGGCTGATCGCAGTGGTCCTGGAGATGCGGAGACGTTGGGAAACAACGCCGGGCACGCCCCGGGAGTACACGGAACTCCATAGGCATCTCGCGACCCAAGCCCTCGACGCGATGCGGGAAGAGTTGGCTGACATGAAGGCGGCGGCATTGACGCTCCCGACTCCGCCGCCCCCCGCGTTCACCCCCGCGCACAAGGAGCCGGCAGGATCGCCATGACGAGTGCCGTTCTCCGCCTCACGACGTTTGGCTGGGCCGTCCTCTCGATGGCAACGGGGGCGGTATGGGCTGCTGTGGAATCCGCTCAGCCCTCGATCGTACGGGTGGCCATCTGCGATGACACCGAGGAGACCGAGAAGCGACAGGCAAACCTTCTGCGGATCCTGACCACCGCCGCCGGCTTCGCTTCGCGGCCGATCACGTCTGAGCAGATCCGGCAGGGCGAACTTTCCGAGTTCGACGTGCTGATTATGCCCGGCGGCTCAGGCAGCAAGCAGGCCGAGCGGCTTCAGGAGGCGGGCCGCGACCGGATCCGCGAGTTCGTGCGGTCGGGAGGGGGCTACGTCGGTATCTGTGCGGGCTCCTACCTGGCTAGTTCACACTACAGCTGGTCGCTTGGCCTGATAAACGCCAGGGTGTGGGATCGGGCCCACTGGGCCAGGGGTGACGGCACGGTGTCGATCCGCATGACGGATGCCGGATGGCAGCTCCTGGGCCGCGGGGGAAGCATCCCTGTGCAATACAATCAGGGTCCACTTCTGGTGCCCGACGATGAGTCGGATCTGCCTGGCTACGAGATTTTGGCAACCTTCGAGACCGAGGTGGCGAGCAAAGGCGCTCAGCCCGGCTCAATGACCGGCACGCACGCGATCATTCGGTCGATGTTTGGCCAGGGACGAGTTATCTGCTTCAGCCCGCATCCCGAGGCCGCTGGAGGGCCCAACGGCATCGTTGCGTATGGCGTTCTTTGGGCTGGTCAGGGGCAACAAGGCCGTCCCGGGCGTGATCATCATGCTCCTCAGCCGACGCCTCAGCGACCAGAACCAACTCGCGTCGACTGACGTAGAACCATAAACCAGCACTAGGCTTCGTGATGCCTCTTATTCCCCACCATCGTCGGGTGCCGATGGCCCTGCTTCTGGCAGCGGCGTGGGCGGCGGCGGCGACGGCGGACACCCTCACGTCTGGCTGGATCGATCTGGGGAGTGGCACGCAGACGCCCTACTACATCCGACAGGCATCAACATCGGGGCCGTTGGTGATGATCACCGGCGGCGTCCACGGCGATGAACCTGCTGGTGCCGCTGCGGCCAACCAGATCCGCACCTGGCCAATCACCAAGGGCACACTGATCGTCATCCCCTTTTGCGCCCCTCAGGCACTTGCGGCAAACACACGTGAGATCCCTGGCGAGGGAAACCTGAACCGTAACTTTCCAGGAAAAGGCGATCCGATCACCGTGACAACGGGCTCGACCGCAACGGCGTTGTGGTCATTCGTCCGCACCTACTCGCCCCAGTGGCTGCTTGACATGCATGAAGGCTTCGCGGTTTATGCGGACAACCCCGACTCCGTCGGATCGAGCATCATCCACATGAACGAATCGGTGACCAACGCTCAGGTGACCCGCATGCTGTCCGCGGTGAATGCGACCATCACCGACCCAACGAAAAAGTTCACCGACCTCGGAAGCAGCGGGCCGGTGGACACCAGCCTCGCCCGGGCGGCGGTTGAACACCTCGGCACGCGGGGTATGATCATCGAGACGACGACGGCGGAACCGGTTCTCTCGGTGCGAGTGAATCAGCATCGGACGGCGGCCAATCAGTTCCTGATGGATCAGGGGATGATTGCCGGGGCCTTCGGTGGATCGCGAAATGGCATCGTCGACGATTTCACGTTCGACGAGCCGGAAAATACGAGACTGACGCAGGCCGGCAACTCGTATCCGAACGGCGCCGTCTGGGATACCTCGCCATTCACCACGCGGACGCTGGATGGGAGTCTCCGCATTCAGCGGACGCAGACCGGCACGTCCACCACGTCCACCGGGGCTCTCGGGAGCGGTGCGGTGCGAGTCCGCCGTGCTGGCGAGGCCGACAACACCCTGACCGACCTCGGCGAGGGTTTCGCGACGATGGTCGTCGATGGATGGGACTTCCGGAGCACGCAAATCGGCGAGACGATCAGCTTCGGATTCCGAAACAGCGTCTCGGGGACCGTAGAAGACACGGCCCACATCGTGCTCCAGAGGACCGGACTGGATCAGGTTTCGATTCTCGGCCAGGGCTTCGGAACCGGGGGCGGCAACATCGCTTCCGTGGCTCCCTTTCGTGCCCTCCAAAACGTGCCCGTGCAGTTCGTGCTCCAACTCAACAAGCAGGTGAATCTGAACGGCACGTCGCTGGTGTCCGGGGCGTCGTCCGGCGGCTTCTACCGAGTCTTCTATCAGACCCTTGGGCAAGACTTCACCGAGGTGGGCAGCGGGGCGGCCGTTCGACAGGCGCGAAACGGTAACCACATGACCATGAAGATCTCCGGGTCGGTCGGCTTCAACGGGGGTTACTTCGATGTCGACCGGCTCTCGTTTGGCTCCACGTTCCCGGCAGCGCTGGCTCCGGCCTCGGGCATCCTGAATCTTGCCGTGACGAGCGGCACGCTCACGCAGAGCGGGGCCGGCTATCCACTGCTATCGGGCACTTTTGGGGTATCGAAGGCCGGCGTTGGCACGCTGATCTTCGACGCGGCGAACCTTGTGACAGGCTCCACCGTCGTCCAGGCGGGTAGGCTCCTGCTTGCCAATGCATCGGCGCTCTCGGTGAGCAAGGTCATCCCACTCGCCGGTGGAACGATCGCGGTATCTACCGGACTACAGACGACCGTACGGGGCCTCAGTCCAAATGCCGGCGGCCTGATAGACGTCGGCAACGGGATGATGACCGTTACCAGCGGACTGACCGCCGCTGATTTGGTGACGGCCCTTCAGGTAGGCCGCGGTGACGGCTCATGGAACGGCACCCGCGGGATCACATCGACCGCTGCGGCCACGGCGCTGTCGCAATCGATCCCACGCACCGTGGGCTGGCTCGACAATGGTGATGGTTCAGTGTGTTTTGCCTTCGCGGCTCCCGGAGACGGCAATCTCGACAACAGCATCGACATCCTCGACGCCGCCAACTTCCTCACCAGCGGAAAGTTCGATACAGGCCTTGCAGCGACCTGGGGCGAAGGCGACTACGACCATAATATGGTGATCGATATCCTTGACGCCGCAGAAATGTTTTCCACGAACTTGTTCGACATGGGGTCGTATAACCAGCGAGCGGCCGCGGGCATGATCGCCTTGCCGGAGCCGTCCGCATGTGGCACCTTGGGGTTTGGCGCCGCACTTCTCACAGCCTACGGCGGCGTTTCAGGCCGCAAGAGGCTTACCCGCTGAAGCGGCTGCCGGCTGATCGTCACGCCGTCCCTTCGAGCATCTCCCAGTGGGCATACCCTTCCGCGACCCGCCGCTCGGCCTCGACGATCCTGGTAACGAATAGTCCCCTCGTGGGGCTCTTCTTTGGCCCCTCGGGGTGATCGCCCAGGAGCGTTCTTCCTCGACGCGAGGTTGGCGTGCCTTTCACGAATAATCCGGGCGCTGAACCGCCTCCGGCCTTGCCTCACGATACCCGAGATCTCACGTCCCGCGACGTCATGGGCAAGGCTGCCTCCCTTGGGGCTTTAGCGGCTGTTTCTCACCCGTTTGAGTCATAGCGAAGGTGCCGTGGATCGATCTAGGGTTTATTTGTGGCCGATCGGTTCACCGCGGGGTGCTCCAGCCACATGTATTTTGAGGCGTGCAGCGATGTCTTCATCCGGAAGCACGAGCGGTGCCGTGAAGTCGCCACGGCTGGTCGTGGTAGCTGCTGCGGCCCTGGTGTTCGTCCGCGCTTCCCTGGCCGCCGACGTGACCACCTTGTACACCCAGACCGGCACCGACGCGACCTGGCAGCAGCTCCTCGACAGCAACGCCATCCCGATCGGCACCACTTCCACCGCAGGCGTCACCGGTTCGCTCATCAACGTCAACAACAGTCTCGTGGAAGTCGGGCCCAACAAGGGCAACGCCATCATCAGCAACCTGCGGCTCCACACCCTCGGCAACTCCAGCGTGACCCGCACTTCGTTCTCCAAGTGGTCCCGCTGGTACCAGGAGGACGGAAACACGCAGGTGTTTCGGCTCTTCAAGGACGAGGTCAACGTCCAGAACACCCGACCCAACGCCGCCCGCATCGAGTCGTTCAATCCGGACATCGACTGGGCCGCCGGTGACGGCTGGTTCAAGTGGCAGGGCACGTACACCATCATCAAGCCGCTCGGCGGCGCCGTCTTTCAGGCCAAGAACTCGGACAACGACTGGTCCGTGATGATCAACACCAACGGCAACGGCGACGTCACCCTCAACCATCGCACCGGCACCGACCAGGTGCTGGCGACGAACATGGTCGGCCAGCCGTTTGACATCACCGTCTACGACAACGGCACGAGCTACATCGTATACATGAACGACGTGTACCGGGGCTACGGGTCGTTCAGCCGGCCCACGGGCCTCAGCACGTTTCGCTGGGGCATGTACGTGGGGGACAGCGTGCCGGCAAGAGATGCGATGCTGTTCGTGACGGGGGCGAAGATCTCCTCCAACGTGACGGCACCGCCGAAATTGTCTGGTTCTCTGGGGGCCTTGCCTGCGAGGGTGATCCGCGGCGCGTCGGTCTCGGGGACGCTCTCGGTATCGAACTCGATCCCGGTCACGTCCTCGACCGGCGCCGCCCGGCTCGACTACACGTTCGCGGGATCCGGGCTCTTCACGGGCTCCGGTACCGGTTCCGACATGGCCCTCGGCGCGGCCAGCACGCACGCCCTCGCTGTGAGCACGGCTGCCGTCGGCCTCGCCACGGGCACGATCTCGGCGGCGGCGACGACCCCGCAGGCCGCCACGCCGACCTTCAGCCAGACGGCTTCGATGAGCG
Source organism: Planctomycetota bacterium (assembly GCA_003669255.1). Taxonomy (GTDB): domain Bacteria; phylum Planctomycetota; class Planctomycetia; order Pirellulales; family UBA1268; genus QWPN01. Next base: position 5,747 of record QWPO01000184.1, read on the forward strand.
TGCTGGACCACGCGATCGGCTCGTTTTCGGCCGACAGGACGCTCACGACCATCGACTTTGACTTCGGCACCCTCGCCCAGGGATCCGGAACGGCCAGCCGGGTTTTCTCGATCTTCAATCGCGCCGGCTCCCTCGGGGCCGCCTGGACCGCGAAGCTCG
>QWPO01000022.1 GCA_003669255.1 Planctomycetota bacterium
GTGAAGTGGAGACGATGGAAGTGAAGTGGAGACGATGGAAGTGAAGTGGAGACGATGGAAATGAAGTGGAGGCGAGGGGAGTCGAACCCCTGTCCCGTGATGTTTCAGCACGGACGTCTACGTGTGTGTCCGGTCAACTTGAGTCTCGTCCGTGCGTCCCCGGCCGACAGGGTGCGTCACGGACCAGCCCGGAACGTTTTTAGCCCCGGCCGTACTAGGCGGTGAACCGGGGCGAGTCGGATTTGGCGACCGATTGGGAGGCCCTTCCGACTGGGGCCATCGCTCGGGGTTGCTTAACTAAGCAGCCAGAGAAAACTGAGCTTCGGCAATTGAAGCTTGGTCGACTTTTAACGTGGCCAGCCGACCAACCACGACACGCAATCCGGGCCTCTTGCCATCCGGTCGATACCGGTACGCCCCCGTCGGGTCCTGCCAGCCGGCGGCCCGAGGGCAGCCGGCAGGTGTCCATCACCCGGACGGCCCCGCGGCCGCCACCATCGAGCGTGGACGAAATCATTGTACGAAACCTCAAGGCCTGTATCGGTCGTGCCGAAGGGCGGCCTTCATTTCCTTGAAAAAATGCGGTCTGCGGCCCGAATCGACACCCCTTCGGGTGAATACTCGTAGGAGACGACCGTCGGGCTGCGGCCCAGGCGCGACGGTTGGCCGGCCCCCTTCTCACCCTCTCGTTGACGCTCCTCCCATGGCACTCGTACTCTTCTCTCGGCTGCCGCGGATCGCGTGTTCCACGGTCGCCGCCCCCTCTTCTTCAGGCCGTCGCATGTTTCTTTCGCCCGTTGGTTTCAGCCGCGCCGTTGCGTGCGGCGTTGCGGTGGTGGTCGCGTGCTGCGGCTCGTCGGCCTCGGCCCAGGAGTGGGCCAAGAAGATGTTCACAGTGACGAGCCATAACTTCGGCACCGTCGCCAAGGGTGCCAAGACGGAATATCGATTCGTCTTCCGCAACATGTACAAGGAAGACCTGCATGTCGTCGGTGTGCGGACGAGTTGCGGCTGTACCTCACCCGAGATCACCCGTCACGATCTCAAGACTCACGAGACGGGAGAGGTCGTCGCGAAGTTCAACACCCGCACCTTCCTGGGCCAGCATGGCGCCACGCTGACGGTCACCTTCGACAAGCCGTTTCACGCGGAGGTGCAACTGCGGGTCGCGGGCAACATTCGCGGCGATGTGACCTTTGAGCCGCCGTTCGTCGATCTCGGCAACGTTGATCTCGGCGCTGGGGCCGAGCGTCAGGTGCGGGTCACCCGGGTCGGTAGTGCCGCTTGGGACATTAGTGATGTCCGCAGTGCCAACCCAAGTTTCGAAGTCAGCCTCTCGAAGCCGACGCGGACGCCGTCGCAGACCTCCTACGACCTGACGATGCGGCTCAAGCCCGAATCGCCGGCCGGGTATGTGAAGGGCCAGCTGATCCTGATCACGACCGACCCTCGGGCCACCCAGATCCCCATGGACGTTGAGGGCCGCGTGGTGGCCGCGGTGACCGTCAGTCCTCAGCTTCTATCGATGGGTGCCGTGAAGTGCGGCGGCACGATCACGAAGAACGTGGTCGTGAGGGCGAACCGTGATTTCTGCATCACGGGCGTTGCCTGCGAGGACGGCTGCCTGACCTGCGAACCGCGGACGACGCCCGCAAAGGTGCACATCCTTCCGGTGACCTTCCAGGCCGGGAACGCGGCTGGCCGGGTCGAGCAGCAACTCAGGATCTCGACCGACCTCGGTGAAGGGGCCGTGCCCAGCGTCACCGTGCAGGCCGAGGTGGAGGCAGCCGCGGCGGCCACTGAGCAGTCGGCGAGCGTGCGGTAGTTCCCGTCAGCCGCGGGTGGCCAGCGGCGCGTAGTGCCGGGCGGCGGGCCCGGAGTAGACCGACAGTGGCCTGATGATCCGGTTGTCGCCGATCTGTTCGATCACGTGGGCCGTCCAGCCGCTCATTCGCGCGACCACGAAGATGGGCGTGAACACCTTCACAGGGAGGCCGAGCGCGTGGTACACGCGGGCCGCCGGCCAATCGAGGTTGGGTTTGAGGGCCTTCTTGTCGAGCATGATCCGCTCGACTCGATCGGCGAGTTCCTCGAGCCGTTCGGCATCGGTGCCGCGGACCATGGCCCGGCACATGCTGCCGAGCAACTTGGCCCGCACGTCGCCATCCTTGTAGACGCGGTGGCCAAATCCCATCACCACGCGCTTGGCGGCGAACTGCTCGTGCACCCAGGCGTCGGCCCGGTCGGCCGAGCCGATCTCGCCGAGGACTTCCAGCACCTTCTCGTTGGCACCACCGTGGAGCGGCCCCTTGAGGGCGCCGATGGCAGCGGTGATGGCGGAGTGGATGTCGGAGCCGGTCGAGGCCACGGTGCGGGCGGCAAACGTGGAGGCGTTGAACTCGTGCTCCGCGTAGAGCACCAGCGTCGTGCCGAAGATGGCCGCGTGGGCTGGCGAGGGCTCGCGGCCGGTGAGCCGCTGGAGCAGGGCGCGGGCGATCGGGCCATCAGGCCAAGGCTGTGGCGGGCGACCGCTCGTGAGGTCGATCCAAGCGGCAAGGATCGCCGGCGTGAGCCCGAGGAGCTGCTCGGCCTGGGCGAGCAGGGTCGCCCGAGGGCCGGGCGTGTCATCCCGTTCCACGAGGCCGAGCATGCTGATGCCGGTCCGCAGCGCGTCCATCACCGAAGCCTGGGGGCTGGCCTGGGCGAGGCGACTGAGGGCGTCGAGCACGGCTGGGTCCAGCGACCGGGCAGCTGCCGAGAGCCGCTCCGAGAATGCCGCATGCTCTGCACGCGTCGGCAGATCGCCGTGAAGGAGCAGCCAAGCCACCTCCTCGAAGTCGCCGGCCGTTGCTAGCGGTTCGATGTCGTAGCCGCGGTAGCGGAGCGTGCCGTCCAGCGAGCAGATTGAGGTCTGGCCGGCGATCACGCCGGCGAGTCCCTTGGCGAACTCGGTCGCGGCTTTGGCCGGGGATGCGGTTGCAGGCTGGGGGGCTGCCATCACGTGGGCTCCTCAGGATTCAGCGCCCCGGCGAACCGATGCCGCTCCGGGTGCTTGGGGTCGTAGTCGAGCAGTTCGTAGAGTTCCTGCCGAGACTGCATGAGGTCGAGCAGGCTTTCCTGCGTGCCCTCCTCTGCGATGAGGGCGAGGCCGGCCTCCATCGCCTTCATGGCCAGCCGCATGAGCGTCACGGGGTAGAGCACGGCCGTGAAGCCGAGATCGGCAAGGTCGGGAATCGAGATCAGGGGGCTCGTGCCGAACTCGGTCATGTTGGCCAGCAGCGGGATTGAGCCGGCAAACTCGCGGCCCACCCGGCCGAACTCGTCCCGCGACTGGAGGGCTTCGGGAAAGAGCCAGTCGGCGCCGGCGGCTTGGTAGACATGGAGCCGGGCGAGGCAGTCGTCGAGGCCGTGCACGCTTCGCGAGTCGCAGCGGCCGATGATCACCGTGCCGGCGTCGCAGCGTCCTGCAGCCGCGGCGGCGAGTTTGTCCGCCATCTCGCCCGGATCGATCACCTGCTTACCGGCGAGGTGGCCACACCGCTTATCGGCTCCGCGCTGGTCCTCGAGCTGGATCGCGGCCGCGCCGGCCGCCTCCAGCAGCCGGACGGTCTCCTCGACGTCCCGTGGCCCACCGAAGCCGGTGTCGGCATCGACGACGACCGGGACCGAGACTGCGCGGGCGAGGATACGGGTCTGTTCCAAGAGCTGGTCCCGGCTGAACAAACCGATGTCGGGCACACCGAGCGTCCCCGCGGAAAATGCGGCTCCGGAGAGGTAGATCGCATCGAATCCGGCCGACTCAACGAGTTTGGCGGCGAGGGCGAACGGGGCGCCGACGATGCCGAGCGTCTCCGTGGCGGCGGCCCGGCGGAGTGCTGCTCCCCCGGGGGCGGTCGCGGGGCCGTCCGGTGCGGGGCGGAGAACTGCTGGTCGTGGGGCGGCCATCGGTATCCTTGGGCGGTGGATGGATCAGTCGGCGAGGCGTTTATAGATGCACGGCGCGACGGGTGAAAGCGGCGGTGACGGCACGGCGGGCTGGGCTCGTGGTGCCGCTGAATGTCTTCTGATCGCGGCGGTCTTCGCAGCCGCAGGGGCGTGGCCCGCGCCCGATGTCAACGAGGCCGTCTACCTGACGAAGGCACGGCACGCCGCTGATCCGCTGTGGGGCCGCGGCGACTTTTTCCTTGAGACTCCCGACGCCCACGGCATCTTCTACCTGGTCGCCGGCCCGATCGCCGCGGCCGTGCCGCTCGAGCAAGCCGCATGGATTGGCCGCATCGCCGGATGGGTGTTGCTGGCGGTTGGTTTTCGGCATGCGGCCGCAGCCCTCCTCTCGTCCGGCTGGGCTCATGTCGTCGCAGCGTGCGCGTTCTCCTTCGCCCTTCGCAACACGACGGCGGCGGGTGAGTGGGTGATCGGGGGATGCGAGGCGAAAGTGTTCGCCTGGGCGTTCGTGCTTGGCGGCCTTGGCGAGGTCGCCGCAGGGAGGTTTACCGCAGCGTTGTGTCTCGCGGGCATCGGCACGGCGTTTCACCCGATCGTCGGCGGCTGGGCCTTGGCCGCAACCGTGGTCACGTGGGTCGTGAGCCGGATGCAGACGGAACCGTTCGAAGAAGGCGGCCAGCGCTCACGTGGGTGGCCTTTCTGGTGGCATGCCACCTTGGTGACGGTGGGCGTTGCTGCGGCGGCGGCCGGCGTGGTGCCGGCGCTCGGACTCGCAGCGGGCGCCGATGCGGTCACTCGGGCCGCGGCGGCGAAGATCTACGTCGTCGACAGGCTCTCGCATCACCTGCTTCCGCGGACATTCGCTGACGGGATGATTGCGAGGCACCTGCTCGCCGTCGCAGTGTGGTGGCTGCTCGCGCGGCTTCTGCCCCCGTCGGTGCCACGTCGGCGGATCGCGACGTTCACCCTGGCGTCCCTGGGAATCTCCGCGGCTGGAATCGGCATCTCGCTGCTCGAGCCGTGGGCTCCGGGTGCAACCTATTCGCTCCTTCGCTTCTACTGGTTTCGGCTTGCCGATGTGGCCGTGCCGTTTGCCCTGGCGATGACCCTCGCTGCGGTGTTGGAGGACGGCGCGGCCTGCTTGCGCGTGGTTCCATGCAGGCCACGATGGCTGCGGGTGGCAGCGATCGGCCTGCTGGCAGTCGATCTCGGCCTGCAGAGCTTTCACTGGCCTCTGACCGGTCGCGACACGGTCGTGCCGAGGGCTGACGGAAAACTCGCGGCGCTGGCCTGGGCCGACATCTGCGATTGGGTGACGGAGCACGCCCCGCCAGACGCCTGCTTCCTCACGCCCCGCGGATCGGCGAGTTTTACCTGGCGGACGGGCCGCCGCGAGGTGGTGTCGTGGAAGAATAGCCCGCAGGACGCTGCATCGCTTGTCGAGTGGCGAAAGCGGATCACGGACTGTTTTTCGAGATCGGGTTCGCTCGCGGAGATGGAACGATCCACCGTCTCACTCGGTCCTGATCGGCTTCGCGACGTTGCGGCGCGATATGGCGCGGACCACGCCGTCGTACCGCTCGATGCTCCGCTCATCGAGTCGATTCCCGGCAAGCGGCTCCACGCCAACAGCGTTTACGCGGTCTATCGGCTGCCTGTGGACCAGGCCGGAAAGTAGCGCAGGTTTAAGCTGCGACAAGCATCCCCTCGTTGGAAACCCGCGCTCCTAGGAGCGGCGCTTCTACGGCTCACACTTGATCCTCGCGCGTTGGAGGGCTACCGCAGCCGGCCGGCGACATGCTCGGCGCCGGCGGGACGTGTGAGTTCTCTGCTCAAACGCTTTGGAGCGACCGCTGCGGGGCACACGTCTCACCGGCTTCTGCGCGTGCCTCCGATCCGGCTGCTCCCCCTTCCGGAATCGCACATGCAAGCGATGATGCCGCGAGCCCAATGCGA
>QWPO01000154.1 GCA_003669255.1 Planctomycetota bacterium
AGGAACTCTCCGAGCGAGCCAAAGAAAAGTTTGCTCTTTTGCAAACGCCGGTATTCGTGGAAGAGTTCATCCTCGACCGCACGCTCACGCCTGCCTTGGCTGAGTTCGGTTTGGAAATGGTCCGCATGATCGACCCGACTTGCGGATCGGGTCACTTCTTACTCGGTGGATTCGCCCGACTCTTCGACCTGTGGAGCAAGCCAGATCACACGACGGGCAACGCAGAAAAAGATGCACAGAAGGCGCTCGATGGCGTCTGGGGCGTGGACATAAACCCGTTTGCCGTGGCCATCGCTCGCTTCCGGCTGATCGTCGCTGCCGTGCAAGCCTGTGGGATCAAGCGGCTGAAAAAGGCTCCGGGTTGGAAGATTCACTTGGCGAGCGGGGACAGCCTCTTATTTGGAAGCAAGCCCAGCTTCGGCGGTGAACGAACGCCGATTGCTCAGCAAATGAGTCTTTTCGAGGTTCCCGCCATTTACGCAGTTGAGGATAGGAAGACGCTCCAGCAGATTCTCGGTCAATGCTACCACGCTGTCGTTGGCAACCCACCGTATATTATCGTCAAAGATAAGTCGCAGAACAAAGCATATCGAGAATGCTACTCTACTTGCCATCGAAAGTATTCGCTTGGCGTTCCATTTACGCAGCGATTTTGGGAGTTGGCGATCCAAAAAGGAGAAGGAGCAGCTTGTGATGGCGGATATGTTGGAATGATTACGGCCAACTCCTTCATGAAACGAGAATTCGGCAAGAAATTGATCGAGGCGTTTTTTCCGAAGAATGATCTAACTCATGTGATTGACACTTCGGGGGCTTACATTCCGGGACATGGTACGCCTACAGCAATCTTACTTGGGCGAAGCCGCAAGCCTGTTGGAACTACAATACGGGCTGTACAAGGGATTAAAGGAGAACCAAGCACCCCAGAGGAGGCAGCGCTTGGGAAAGTGTGGCAGTCCATCTTGAAGCAAATCGACATCGCTCACTCACAAGATGAGTATACATCCACGGCAGATGTACTTCGCAGTACCTTTGCTTCTCATCCGTGGAGCATTGGTGGAGGCGGAGCGTCTGACTTGAAAGAGCAATTGGAGGAATTGCCTTGTCTTGGCGAAGTCACGGAAGCGGTTGGATTCATGGCCATTGCAGGTGATGAAGACGTTTACTTGGCATCGGGAGCGAACGACTTCACTAGAAATGGCATCGAAGAGCATTGCATCCGTCCTCTTGTTGATGGGCAAGCGGTTCGGGATTGGAGTGTCAATGTCGAGACATGGTGCATTTTCGACTACGACAAACATCTGCAACTTCGCCAAAGCCAATGCCTCGACAAACACTTTTGGTCGTATCGCTCACTCTTGGTCCAGTCGCCCTATTTTGGCAAAACCAAAGAAGAAAGAGGCATGCACTGGCGAGATTGGGCAATCGTCGTGAAGGACAAATTCAACTCGCCCTGGACCATTTTCTACGCAAATGTTGCGACCCACAATCACTTTTACTTGGAGCAAGGGCAAAACCTCGGTGGCAGTACGGCACAGGTTATCAAGCTCCTAAGAGATGCAACCTTGGACGACCATATAGCATTGGTCGGAATGTTAAACAGCGCTGTCGCTTGCTTCTGGATGAAACAAGTGTTTTTTCCCAAGGGTGGAGATCACGTTGGACAGGAAGGGGCAAGAGTGCGGCGAACGTGGTGGGATGAGCGATACCAGTTCGCCGGAACACAACTCCAAAAATTTCCGCTTTGCGAGGGAAGATCGCTCACACTGTCAAAATCTCTCGACACGAATGGACGACGTTATCAATCGCTTCTGGGTAACGTGATTAGCCGTACTACTGTGCCGAACGAATTGGAATTGCGACAGGTTCATAACGAAGCAAGGTCGCTTCGAGGCAAGATGATTGCTCTCCAGGAGGAACTTGACTGGCACTGCTACCAGCTTTACGCCCTACTCTCCGATGATCTTCGTTATACCTACAACGATCTTCCTGAAATTTCCCTTGGCCAGCGAGCGTTCGAGATCGTCATGGCCCGGCAAATTGTCAAGGGCGAACTTGAAACCGCATGGTTCGAGCGTCACAACGCAACGCCCATCACCGAGATTCCATCTTCCTGGCCCCTCGCTTATCGCACGTTGGTAGAACGCCGCATTAGGCTGATAGAGACGAATAGGGACATCGCCTTAATAGAGAAGCCTGAATACAAGCGCCGCTGGAGCGCCGATCCGTGGGAAGAACAAGAACAGCGTGCATTGAAAAGCTGGCTTCTGGATCGACTCGAAATCCCAAAGTACCGCAAAGGCACGAAGGATAACCCGGAACTGACCACGACGGCACAGATGGCAGACGTAGCCAGTGCCGATGCGGAATTCTTGCAAGTCGCCACCCTGTATCGGGGCCGACCCGACTTCGACGTGGCTGCTCTAGTGGCGGAATTGGTCGAAGGCGAGGCGGTCCCCTTCCTGCCAATTCTGCGATACAAGCCAGCGGGCTTGCGGAAGCGGGAAGTTTGGGAGCGAACGTGGGACTTGCAACGCCAACAGGACGCTGGAAAGGACGCAGGCGAAATCCCGGTCCCGCCCAGGTACGTCGCTGCTGATTTTCTGAAGACAGATTTCTGGCGACTGCGTGGCAAACTCGATGTCCCCAAGGAACGCTGGATCAGTTTCCCGCACTGCTCCACCGAGAGCGATCCGACCCTCGTGGTCGGGTGGGCAGGATGGAATCATCTTGAGCAAGCGACTGCCTTGATTGCCTATTACGACGCTCGCAAACGAGAAGGCTGGGACGCCAAACGCCTCAAGCCGCTCTTGGCGGGACTCGATCAACTGCTGCCCTGGATTCACCAGTGGCACCCAGAAATTGACGCTGAATTCGGCGAAACAGCGGGCCAGTCTTTCCAGACAATGCTGGAACATGATGCCCACGAGCTTGGCCTAACGATGGAAGACATTCGTAACTGGACGCCGCCTGAGAAGGTCAAGAAAACCCCCAAGGGGCGAAAGAAGAAGATAGAAGCGGAGGACGATGAATGACCCCCGCACAACTGCAAGTCAAACTGACCGAGTTGCTGGCCCTGCCGCAGGAAACCGAATGGGCCGAGTTCAAGCACAACAACTCCGATCCGCATATGGTCGGCGAGTGCCTGTCGGCCTTGTCGAATTCGGCAGCGCTCGAAGGACAGCCGTTTGGCTACATCGTGTGGGGCATTGAAGATGGCACTCGGAACATCGTGAGCACCACATTCAAGCCTCGAAGCCAGAAAGGGGCAGGCAATGAAGATTTGGAACCGTGGCTCAACAAGCTGCTGGCTCCCAGAGTGGATTTCCGCATTTTTGAGTTCGAGGCCAATGGACTCCCGGTGGTAATGTTTCAGGTGCAGGCGGCGAATACCGAACCCGTGGCGTTTAGTGGTCGTCGCTGGGTCCGTGTCGGCAGTCACAAGAAGCCGCTGGCCGAACATCGGGAACGGGAACGTCAATTGTGGTTGCTGTTGTCGGGACCGATGCAAGATTGGTCGGCGCAAATCTGCACCGGAGCCACGTTGAACGATCTCGATCCGAATGCCATTCGCTTTGCCCGTCAGGAATACAAAAATAAGCAACCGGCTTTAGCCGCAGAAGTAGACGGTTGGGAGGACACCACCTTTCTGAACAAGGCGAAGGTCTGCATCAACGGCCAGATCACCCGCACGGCGATTATCTTGCTCGGCAAGAATGAGTCCGAGCATTATCTGTCGCCCGGCATCGCTCGCATCAGTTGGGTGCTAAAAGATGAGCATGGAATTGAGAAGGCCTACCAGCACTTCGGCCCGCCGTTGATTCTGGCCGTCGATCAGGTGTTTGCGAAGATTCGCAACCTGACATATCGCTACTTGCCCGACGCCAGCCTCTTCCCGACCGAAATCACCCAATACGACCCGTGGGTGGTCCGAGAAACACTGCACAACTGCATTGCCCACGAAGACTACCCGAAGGGCGGGAAGATTAACGTTGTCGAGACACCGACCTCGCTGCTGTTCACGAACGTCGGCATGTTCCTGCCGGGAACGGTGGAGGAAGTGATCGTGCGGGATGCCCCGCCCGAAGTTTATCCGAATCGGTTCCTCGCCGAGGCGATGGTGAACCTGAACATGATCGACACCATCGGCAGCGGCATCAAGCGCATGTTCACAAGGCAGCGGCAACGGAACTTCCCGATGCCGGACTATGACCTTGGCGAAAAGGAGCGGGTGAAGGTGCGGCTCATCGGGGAAGTGATCGACGACAAGTACACCCGGATGCTGATGGCGAGGACGGACCTCGATCTGCTGGACGTGATCGCTTTGGACAAGGTGCAAAAGGGCACGCAGATCAGCGAAGACGAATTCCGCTCGCTCAAGGGGAAGAAGCTGATCGAAGGCCGACGCCCGAACCTGATCGTCTCGGCAGAGATCGCAGCGGCGACCGAGACGCAGGCCGAATACATCAAGAAACGGGCCTTCGACAAGGACCACTACAAGGCGATGCTCGCTGCTTACTTGAAGCAGTTCGGCGAGGCCAAGCGGGAGGACATCGACAAGCTCTTGCTCGACAAGCTATCGGCCGCCTTGAGCGATGAGCAGAAGGAGAACTTCGTCACGAATCTGCTTCAGGAGATGCGGAAGGAAGGGACGATCCATGCCGAGGGAACGAAACGGTGGGCCACATGGCGATTAACATAAACCGCCCTCAGAAGCGGAACTTTAGACATAGATTTATGCAACTCGAGAGCCAGAAAGATGATGCAAATCTCTGCATTACAAGGTGTTGTGTCAACATAAAATCGGCACCGATGAATACGGCTTCGAGTGCATTTTATGTTGAAAATCAACGGCAAACACCTGCGACGACCAGCCAACAACGAACGGGGAACTGACGATGTCTGAAAAACTTTTTAGCGAATTGCTAGATCTGCCGGAAAAGGTCCGCAAGGGGGACTTTGTTCTCAACTTGTCTAAGGGCATTACGGAACCGGAAAAAACGCTGGAGCAGTACGTAGTTACACCACAACTGGTGGCGTGTTTCGAAGATGCTCTAAGCTTCGTGCGTACAGCGGTGGACTCGGTAAGCAGCAAGGCGTGTTACCTGCACGGAAGCTTCGGGTCTGGTAAATCGCACTTCATGGCAGTGCTGCACCTGTTGCTTCAGCACAACCCCGCCGTGCGGAATATTGCTGATTTGGCCAAGCTGTTCGATTCCAACAGGAAGGAGAACCACTGTTGGGTCGAGAACAAAAAGTTCTTGCTTGTGCCGTACCACATGATCGGCGCTCGCAACATGGAGTCGGCCATTCTGGGCGGTTATGTTGATCTGGTGATGGAGCTTCACCCCACTGCCCCACTACCGGGTGTGTATCTGGCCGATGAAATCTTCAAGAACGCCCAGCAGCACCGAACGGTGTTAGGCAACGAAAAGTTCTTCGATCAACTGAACCAAGGCCAGCAAAGCAGCGGCGGTTCGGGCTGGGGCAAACTCGCCAAGGGTTGGGATGCGGCCCGCTTTGAAGCCGCCCTTGAAGCAGCACCTGCCAGCGAAGAAAGAAGCCGCTTGGTGGGCGATCTGGTGCAGTTCATCTTCCCGGCGTTTAAGGGGATCGCCCAAGGGAAGGATGAAGCCTATGTCGATCTGGATGTTGGATTGTCGATCATCAGTGTCCATGCCAAGATGCTTGGCTACGATGGTTTGATTCTGTTTTTAGACGAACTCATTCTGTGGTTGGCTAGCCATGCTGGCGACATAGGCTTTCTACAAACCGAAGGGAACAAACTGGCCAAGCTGGTTGAATCACGCAAGTCTGAACGGCCGGTGCCGATCATTAGTTTTGTGGCCCGTCAACGTGACCTGCGAGACTTAATCGGCGACA
>QWPO01000126.1 GCA_003669255.1 Planctomycetota bacterium
GCGGCGGATGAATTGTAGGCCGTGTTGTCGTTGGCATCCTTGTAGAAGTATGTCCCCGCTGGCTGCAATTGCGGTGCTGATATGACTTCAGTGAACGGACCGGAGGTGATATTGCCCGGGTCAGCAGCCAAAGCGTCGATACTCAGCCATGATGACGAACCATAGGTCGTGGTCGTTCTTGTCGCCGTGCGCATTCCCACGGAGAAACCATAACGCCAGCCTGATGTTGGAGTGTATGTGCCATCGACGGGCGCGATCGCGGTCTCTTGTCTCTTCCAAAGCGTTGCATTTGCGTAGTTCTGTGTGCCGAGATTTCTGCTTGCCAGCGCTCCCTGATATTCGTACACGCCGCCTGCGACGCCACCGCCAGCATAACCAGCCGCCAGCTTGACCGTTTCGCCGGTCTTGATGGACTTGGTTCCGTCCGTTGTCTGATACGTCGAGATTGTATTGCTGTACAGAACCGCTGCCGGAACCTGACGCCACAAAGCAATGTTGCCGTAGTTCTGAGTCCCCACATTCAGTGACGCGCTGGCACCCAGATATTCATAGGTCATGCCCGCAGTTCCACCGCCAGCATAACTTGCGCCCAGTGTGACTGTATTTCCTGTCGCTACGGTGACGGTGCCACTGGTGGTCGTAAAAGTAGATGACGCCGCAGCTTTAGCTTTGTCCGCCAGGAGCAGATTGCCGGCACCCTGCTTTGAGGTATCAATCCGCTCAATAGAAATATCAACGGAGGTCTGGTTGTCGATGTTGACGGTGCCGTAACCGCTGAGCACTCGAATGGTCCCGCCACCGGTGCTCAGAATTCGACCAGTCAACTGCACATTGCCGCCACTGACTCGCACTTCTCGTACGACGATCTTGTTTTCCACTCGATCGTAGAAGACTTTGAAATCCTGATTGGAAATTGACAGCAACGTCAGTCGTGCACCGGCCCCGCCGGCGCGGATGTTGGCAATTTCTGTGTTGAGTGTCGACGGCAGAGTCAGCGAGTAAATGTCTTTGCCACTTTGCACAAGCCCGTTGATGTTGATGTACTCGGCATTGACGATGATGGTGTCGGCCAGCAATGAGGCAACGACACCGGCATAGGAAGCCGTTGCCGCGACCTGCTTCCACGTTCCGGTGTTTGCATAATTCTGCGTCCCCAGATTCAGCGTGGCTTCGTTCCCCTGGTACTCATAGGTCAGCCCCGCAGTTCCTCCGCCTGCATAACCAGCGGCCAGAGTGACAAGATCGGTACGTCGGACCACGACGCTTCCCGAAGCCGTTGTAAAAGCTTTGCGAGCCGTCTGCATCGCGGTTTGAGCGGCGGCCGAATAGGCAGACATTCCGTCGCCATAGAATTTCAGCCGACCATAAGGATCGCCGCCGACGTTGTAGGACGTCACTCCGTCGATAAACACCGAACCGCCTGCGTTTGTCGAAACGTTCGCCGCTCGAATACTGGCGCGATACGCGATGTTTCCGGCAGCGGAGGCCGTAACGTTGCCGCTGAAGTTGGTAATGTCTCCCTGAACGATGATGTCGGGCGTCGGATAAGTGACAGCCACGCCACCATCCCCAGTTCCATCCCAAAGCTGACTGTCGAACGTATTGCTAATGGTGATCGTTGGTGTCGACGCTGAGGTCGCGCTGTTCGGCGTAATGGATGCAAACGACACCGTGCTTGTGCCACCGTTGGCGGTGTTGATCGCCGAGATGTCGCCGTTGCTGTAAACCGCGACGCCGTTGAGATACACGCCGCCTGTTTGTTCCGGAATCGTGATCCCGTTAATGATCAACTGTGCTGGAGTATGATTGATGATCGTGACGCTGGCATCGCGAGGAGCCGTCAGGTTCCCTGTGCCGTACAACTCGTCACCACGAACATCAATGATCCCGGCTTGTGCTCGCAGCGGATCGATGGTCACGGTCATCACGTACAATTCCGTCGGCGACACGGATCCGTCTGACTGCGTCGTAGCCAGACCACTCGCCAGCAGCTCACCGTTGATGCGATTGATTTCAGCCTGATAGAACGCGGCCAGACGAGCATCCGTCGTGCGATAACGATTCAAATTAGTCCGCGCGTTGGTCAGTTGATCAAACAGTCCGGAACGCAGCAGGCTGTTGCCCTGAGTAAACGTCATTCCGGACGCATTTGTAATGCTGGTGATCAACCCGGTGGCCACTGTCCAGCCGCTTGGCTGTCCGGCAACAGCTGCAACTCCCAGCGTCAAACTTCGATTCCGCTTGGTTCCGGTTTGCAGGGTTCCAAGAACGTTCACGCGGCCTGTGGCATTCGTCGTGATGCTGCCACCGTTCTGCTCAGCCCCACCCAGCGCACTGTTGATCGCGCTGCCAGCGGCGGAGGCCCAGTTTACGGCCTTGGCTTTGCTTTCCATATTGGCAAAACCGAATCGTTCCGCATGCAGCCGAATATCCTGCGCTGACAGAATCGAGGCATTGGCGGAGACGATGATGTCGTTGGTCTGAATCAGTGTTGCATCAGAGTCGACCGAGTCAATTGGAATCGCGCTGCCGGCAAAGCTGTCCGTGCGAGCCTTCATCGTGTACTGATCGCGATTAAACTCCGTGTCTGTTCCCGCCGATATTCGCACGTTCCCCAGCGAGGTGATCGTCGTATTGCTGCCAATCTGCACGAGATTCACCGGACGCAGATCAGACGTCGATTCTGCAACCCCGACAGTCGCAACACCGTAGGTATCCACATTGGCCTTGGTGCTGACATTGCCCTGACCACGTGCAGACATCAGCACGTCGCCCGGGTTGTTCAGACTGGCTGACGTCCCGACCAGAACTCTGGCTCGATCTAGTGAAGTCTTAATCGTCGAATACGCCCCGGCACCACTGATCGCACCGCCGGTGATAAAGCTGACACTGTCTTTGCCGGTGATATCATTCAACGCTCGCAGCGCGAATTCGCCAGGATCTGATTCCGTTCCCTGTCCAATCAACTGCGCGCTGTTGCCCACGTTGACTGTGGTGTCGAAGGAAATCGTTGTTGTGCTTTCCGCATTCGCACCGGAAACCAATCCTCCGGTCGTGCCCTTGATGTTGTCCGTATCCAGAGATGGTTTACGAAACGCATTGCCAGCATCGACAGAGATACTCTTCGCGCGGATTTGCGAAGACGCTCCGATCGTCGAAGTGACCACGCTGGTGACGCTGTTGTCGATTTCAGCACCGGCTCCGGCCAGCAGACCGCCCGCGAACGTCTGGACTCGACCATTCAAAGTCGTTGTGCTCACCGCCCCCAGATCAAACGAATCTGTCAGCGTCACGATCGCAGACGTGCCAATCGTGGCTAACACGCTGCCCGTCTGCGTTGTAATCGCTGTCGCTGAAGCTCCCGCGGCGACACCACCACCGCCCGCCAGGTTATCAGACATCTGCGAATGATCACGAGTCGCCGCGACATTCAAAGATCCACCCGTGATGTTGGCGCTATTGCCCACGGTGGCTGAAACCGCTGCCGATGAAGACGCGCGAGCCTTGCTGACTCCGACGGCCAACAAGCCTGCTGCGAAGCTGTCGGCCTTCGCCAGGTGAGTCGCCGCGCTGGTCGCATTGACGTTTGTGACCCCGGTAACATTCAGAGCTGCATTCGCAAGAATCTCACCGACCACTGTGCCGCCATGACTGACGACGGTGTTGGTGCTGTCGATCCCGATCAACCCGCCCGATGAGCCAAACGACTGCGCGCTGGCGGTCTGGCCGCTGGTCGGATTCCTGGTCTGTGCGGCGATATCCAGAGTCGTCGCACGGACTGTTCCGCCAACGGTGGCCTGAATCGTCGGCGTGATGGTAATCTCTGCCGTCGATGCTCCAACAGCCAACGCACCGGCGTTCACACCAAATGATGTGACTGACGAACGCGGCGTCACTGTGGCAGTGACGTCGATGTCGTCCGCCGCGATTGCGGAAGAGAGTATCTTTGCGGAAACAGTCGGATTGATGTTCACGGTCGTCTTTGAACCGCCAGCCGCCATGGAAATCACGCCGGCCGCAACATTCGCAGTGCCGGTGATGCTGGTGGCGGTCGGAGTATTCGAGGCGGCCACGATCAGGTCGCCTGACAAATTCACGGTCGAATTCTGAACATAGGCGCGAGTCGTCGTCGCGACAGTGTTGACCGATTCTGCACCGCCACCGGACACCGCTACGATGCCTCCGGACACCGAGGCGGAATACGCCTGAGCAGAGATCGTGGCTGTTTCCGTGGCACGTACTGTGATCGAATCTGCGACTTCGCGCCAGATGGAGGTGTTGCGGAAGTTCGTCGTGCCCAGATTGAGTGACGCCGCATTCTCCCACAGCGTGGTGTCGGCGAAGTTTGTCAGACCCAGATCGACCAGACTGACTTCCGTCCACTTCGCAGCATCTCGGTAATTCTGAATGCGAAGATCCATGCTTGCGGTCGTACCGATATACTTGTAGATCGCGCCTGGTTTGGCCAGGAATGGAGAATAGTCGTCAGCGACCAGTACCAGTTTCCCATTGGTGACGCTGGTGTTCGGTGCCGCCGTCGTGCCCGTGGTCGACTGGAAATTGATCGTCAGTCCCTTGAAGCGATAGCGAGCTCCCACCGTTCCACCGGCTGTGTGTCCGGTTTTCACTTCGACGACATCGCCCGCCGTTGGTGACGAGAACCGACTGATGTCTTTCCAGAATCCTGACGCGAAGTTTTCATTCGCCAGCGTCAGATTCGAAACGTCTTTCCATTTTGCGGCGGCCAGATAATCCTCAGTGCTCAGGTCAATCGTAGGGCTGCCGGAACCAACAAATTCGTAAAGTCGTCCCGGTACACCTTTCGCCGAATCGTAGCCGGTGCCAAGGCGTACTCTTTTCCCGGATGTAATTGATTGGCTGCCATCTGCAGACGTGTAGTCCTGGCTGCGTCCCAGATATTCATAAACATGGCCGATTAGTCCGCCCGCCGTGTGCCCAGCTGCGACCTGGATCGTCGCCCCGGGATTGACGACAAACGCCGGGACCGTTGAGGCAAAGTCAAAGTCGAGTCCTGCCGGATTGGTCACATCATTCCACTCGGCTGACAGATAATTCGTCGTATTCAGCACGACGTTACTGATGTCCGTCCAGACGGCCGCATTGCGATAATTCTGAGTCCCCAAATTCAAGCTGGCCGGGCTGCTGCCAATGTACTGGTAGACTCGGCCCGGAAATCCGTTGGTCGTGTTGTAGCCGGTTGACACCTTGACTCGTTTGCCAGTCGTGATGCTCTGCGTTCCACTGCTGGACGTATAGTCGGATGTTCGCCCGAGATATTCATAGCGATGCCCGACCGCACCCCCGGCCGAATGTCCGCTCTGAACATAGACGATTTTTCCAATCGCCATGTTGAGCACTGTCGACGACGCAGTCTTATAATCGAAAGTCGGTGTCTGCAGAGTCGCTGTTTCACCGAGGTACTCGTAGACCGCCCCGTCACGGCCCTTGGTGGTCGAACCCGGGACCACCTGAACTCGACTGCCAATTGGAATCGAAACTGTTCCGCCCGTCGACAAGTAATCAGACTGCGATCCCATCGTCGCGCCATCGACCCAGGCTTCGACGGCGTTCGTGATGGTGTTCTCTGCCAGCGCGACGCTGACGGAGAATCCTCCTCCTAAACCGATGGCGGCAGCAACCGCCGCAGCACCGGCTGTGGCGTTGATCGTGGAACTGTCCGTGGCAGTGACGGAGCCGGCATGTGACAGAACTCCGTTGCCTGTGGAGTTCGTTACATACGACTGGATGGTCTGGCCAATTCGATTGACTGTATTGACGCCTGCCCCAGCTGCGGCCAGAGCACCCAGCGGACCAGCGGCTGCCGCAGCCGATCCGGCGATCA
>QWPO01000023.1 GCA_003669255.1 Planctomycetota bacterium
TCCGCGCAGGCACGGGCTCGGCCTACGAAGGGGGCGTCCGTGTGCCGTTCATCATGTCGTGGCCTGAAGTCACTAAGCCAGGCAGCACGAGCGACGTGCCAGTGATCACGCCCGATATCCCGGCGACGATCCTCGACCTCACCGGAGCGGGGATCGAACCGGGTCAGCCGATCGACGGCCGAAGCCTCTCTCCGCTGCTCCGCGGCGACACGCTCGCCCGCGAGGCGCTCCACTGGCACTACCCGCACTACCATCCGGGCGGCGCCACGCCCCATTCGGCAATCCGGGCTGGGAACTGGCGGCTCGTTCACTTCTACGAGGACGACCGCGACGAACTCTACGACCTTGCAGCCGACCCCGGTGAGACTACCGACGTTGCAACGGAGCGACCCGAAAAAGCCGCGGACCTACGGCGGCGTCTCGACACCTGGCTGGCCGACGTCGGCGGCCAGTTGCCGACGCCGAACCCAGACGTCGATCCCGCCCGCGACCGGCCTTGAGGTGAGTGAGCACCTGCCCGCGGCCTCACGGTCGGTCGGCGGTGGTGCATCACAGGTTGAAAACCTGTGCTACGGGAGCGCCCTGAGTAGCCGCAGGTTGGCAACCTGCGGAAATCACGGCACAGGTTAACAACCTGTGCTACGCGAGGACCAGTGCTACGAGCGGCGCGCCAGCAGGAGCCTGAAGCCTTGCGGTCCAGCGGGCCGCGGTGTCGAATACCGCTCCGCGATTCGTTCGTTCCCAGCCCCCGAAGGAGCCTTGATCCATGGCCAAGAAGTCCGTCGCCGCCCTCGACCCCGCCGGCAAGACGATCCTCGTTCGCGTCGACTTCAACGTGCCGCAGGACGACTCGGGCGCGATCACGGACGACCGGCGAATTCGGATGGCGCTGCCGACGATCAAGTCGATCCTTGACCGTGGCGGCAAGGCCGTGCTGATGTCGCACCTCGGACGCCCGGGCGGAAAAGGCTTTGAGGCTGAGTTCTCGCTCGCGCCCGTGGCCAAGCGGCTCGGCGAACTGCTCGGCAGGCCCGTGGCCCTCGCCTCCGACACCGGCGGCCCCGACGCGCACGCCAAGGCCAAGGCACTGCCGGCCGGGGGTGTGTTGGTGCTGGAGAATGTCCGCTTCAACAAGGGGGAGAAGAAGGGGGACGAAGCGGCCTACGTCAACGGCCTCGCGGGCCTGGCCGACGCCTATGTCAACGACGCCTTCGGCACCTGCCACCGCACCGAGGCGAGCATGCACGCGGTGCCCGTGGCGATGAAGGCCCTCGGCAAGCCAGCGGTGGTCGGCTTCCTCGTCGACAAGGAGATCCAGTATCTCGCCGACGCGATCGCTACACCCAAGCGGCCCTTCGTGGCGATCCTCGGCGGCAAGAAAGTGTCGGACAAGATCGCGGTCATCACCAACCTGCTCTCGATCTGCGACCACGTGCTGATCGGCGGGGCGATGGCCTACACCTTCTCGCTCGCGCAAGGAGGCAAGACGGGTAAGTCGCTCGTTGAGCCCGACAAGCTCGAACTCGCGAAGTCGCTGATCGCCAGCGGCGCTGGAAAACTCGTGCTCCCGGTCGACACACACTGTGCCGACGATTTCTCGGCGGCGGCGAACAAGCAGGTCGTGAAGGCCGGCCAGATCCCCGACGGCTTCGAGGGCCTCGACATCGGCCCCGAGACGGCGCGGATCTACGCCGACATCATCCGTTCCGCCGGCACGGTGGTCTGGAATGGGCCGATGGGGGTGTTTGAGATGCCGCCGTTCGATGCCGGCACGAAGGCCGTGGCCGACGCGGTGGCCGAGGCGACAGCAAAGGGCGCCGTGACGATCATCGGTGGCGGCGACTCGGCGGCGGCTGTTGAGCAACTCGGCTACGCCGACAGGGTGAGCCACGACTCTACCGGCGGCGGCGCGTCGCTGGAAATGCTCGAGGGCAAGGCCTTCGAGACGGTCGCGGTCCTCGACGAAGTCTGACGGATGACTGGCACCGGTGGCACGCCAACCGGTGCCTATCCCACCGGCAATCAGAGGCCGGCGGTGTCGCTTGACTCCGGCCCCGGGGCTGCGGCGAGCCGCTCAGCAGCCTCAGTCGCGTAGCTGCGGTCGAACTCGCTGAGCGTCTGAAGGGAAACCTCAATCGTGCGGCCGGCGGCATCGAGCACGCAGGTGCCGTCGCCGCGCACGGCGCGGAGCACGCCGACAACGGCATAGTCGCCGCTTTGGTCGATCCACTGGCGGGCGGGCTCCTGCGGGCCGCGATCCGCGGCCTCAAACGGATCGGCAGGAGCGGCGGGTTCCTCAGCAGGCGATGATTCGTCCGCCGGAGGTTCTTCGGTTGGAGTGGCGTCGCTGGGTGCTTCCTCCGTCGGCGCGCTCTCCCCGGCCGGCAGTGGCACGATTGCTTCGGTAGCGACCGCCTGATCGACCTCTTCGAAGATATTTGTTTCGGCGGGCACCGGCGGCGTGGCGTGAGACGGCTCCACTTCCGCCACGTCCTCCTCCAGCTGCGGCACAGGGTCCGGAACGGCTGTGGGCTCCGCCTCGAGTGATGTCTCGGCAGGCAACACCACCTCCGCCTCCGGCTTCTCGTCCGCCCCGAGTGCCACCGCCTGCCGCACCTCTTCAGTAGGCTTGAGAACGGGCACCGCAGCGGCGGGCTCGGCGAGCGTGGGCTGCGGTGAGGCAATCGTCTCCATGGCCTCGGAAGCATCCACCTCGCGATGACCGTTCACGGCTAGGTGCTCGACCGCCGGCCCCACAACCGACGACACGTCGTCATACTCGGCCACCACTGGGTCCGGTTCCGCCACGACAAGCGTGCCGCCACATTCACACGACGACAGGCCGAGGTCGACACCTTCGCCAACGGCAACGTCAGAGACGATCTGCCAGCCGCCATGGAGATCCACACCCGGCTCTGTCCACCGGCCACAGGACTCGACCGCCAGACCGCTGTCGCCTGCGTACACCACCGACGGGCATACCACGGCGACGTGGTGCCAGGCGTGGCAGCCATGCCGCGCAAACCAGCACGCACGCGCGGCGTTCATCGACAATGACAGTGTGAGAACCCCGACCAGGACGGCGTGGAGACAACGGCGCACGGATTCACCTCGCGAAAGTGAGACGGATGTGTTCCCTCCGTATGCTAATCCCCCTGCACCGGGGATCAACAGATGCGGCCTGCGGCCAGGCCATGGACCGCCGGAGACGAGAGTCCGCCGTGCGCAGCACCGGCCTTGTAAAACGACTGGGGCCGGAATGGCGTATGCCATCCCGGCCCCTCGTGGATCGAACCCGCCAGCCGCCTGCGAACGGGGTAGAGCACTGCGAGACTGACGCGAATCGTGGCTGCGGGCGAAAAACGCCCGGGGCCTCAGGGGATTCGGGTCACCGCAAAGGGGTTGGCACCTCCGACGGAAAGCGGCAGCGGGTCGAATGTCGTGCGAGTGATTTCGTCACCCAGACACACTCCCATCCAGCGTTTCCAGGCCGGACACACAATCCCTTCAACCGTCACCGCCACTTCCCCACAGCCCGCTCGGCCCGCTCCGGCCGGGGAGGCGTTTTGCCAGTTTCACCACATTCCGCAAACCACGTTCCTCAGGTGGCTCAGCTACAGCCCATGCTGTTGCCGCAGTTGTGGCAGAGGTAGCAGTTGCCATTTCGAACCGTGATCGACCCGCAGTTGTCGCACGCCGGAGCGTCGATCTGAAACTTGGCGAACTGGCTCTGACGGTCGGCGGGGCTCGCGGTCGGGTCGACTGCCATCTTGACGCCCGCCCTCTCGAGCAGGGTCGCCGAGGTGGCCTTCACTGCCGGTCGCGCGGCCGTCGCTGACTGGCCGGATGACTGTCCGGCTGACTGGCCGTTCGTGCCACCAGGATGCTTGCCGCGACTACCGTTGACCTCAACTTTGGCCTTCCCTTGGCCATCAGCCAGCCCGCTCGCCATCGTGGCGGCGGGCTTGCGCTCAGTTTCCGTGTCGCCGCTCCCCGCGGCGGCCTCCCCGCCGCCGCTGTCGCCACCGTAACCTCCCGGCCGGTTTGCTTCCCGGTACCCGGGGATGAACTCCGTGCCCATCCAGCGGAAGAGATAGTCCACGAGGCTCTTCGCCACCGGGATGTCGGCGTTCTTCGTGTAGCCCCACGGCTCAAACCGGGTGTGCGAGAACTTCTTCACATACACTTCAAGCGGTACGCCGTACTGCAGGCTCATCGACACGGCAGTGCCGAAGGCATCCATCAGGCCGCCGATCGTGCTGCCTTCCTTAGCCATGGTGATGAAGAGTTCACCGGCGCGACCGTCATCGTAAAGTCCAACGGTGATATAGCCTTCATGGCCACCCACATTGAACTTGTGCGTGACACTGCGCCGGGTGTCGGGCAGTCGCTCCCGGCGTGGCGTGGCGGTCACCTTGGCGGAAGCCTTGTCGGCTTCGGTGCTCGTGGAAAGTGGCTGGCTCTCCTTCGAACCGTCGCGATAGATTGCCAGAGCCTTCAGACCCATTCGCCAGCCCTCGGCATAGGCCCCGGCGATGTCGGCGGGGGTGGTTTCGCGAGGCATGTTCACCGTTTTGGAGATCGCACCCGAGATGAAGGGCTGCGCTGCGGCCATCATTTTGACGTGTGCCTCCCACGCGATCGAACGCGTGCCGAGTCGCGGCTGGAAGGCGCAGTCGAAGACGGGCAGATGCTGATCCTTGAGGCCGGGGGCCCCTTCGATCGTGTCCTGCTTGTCGATGAAGGCCAAAATCGCTTCGACGGCTGGCTCATCGTAGCCCAGCGTGCGCAATGATAACGGTACCGTCTGATTGACGATCTTGAGCATGCCGCCACCGGCGAGTTGCTTGTATTTCACCAAGGCGATGTCGGGCTCAATGCCAGTCGTATCGCAGTCCATCAGAAAGCTGATGGTGCCGGTGGGCGCGAGCACCGTGGCTTGGGCGTTGCGAAACCCATGCCGCCGACCGTTGGCCAGAACCGAATCCCAGATTGCGCTGGCCGCATCCTGCAGATATTGCGGGCAGGACGGGTCTATGGTGGCGACTGCATCGCGGTGCATCTGCATCACGTTGAGCATCGGCTCCCGGTTGGCGGCGTAGACTTCAAAAGGCCCAACGGCCGCCGCCAGTTCGGCGCTGGTGTGATTGGCCACGCCGTGCAGGATCGCCGTGATCGCTCCGCACAACCCGCGACCGGCCGCGCTGTCGTAAGCCAAACCGTCTGCCATTAGCAGGCTGCCGAGATTGGAATAGCCCAACCCCAGCGGCCGAAACATGTGGCTGTTTTTGGCGATCCGTTTGGTCGGATAGCTGGCGTGGTCGACGAGAATTTCCTGAGCAATAAGAAAAATTTTGCAGGCTGCTGAAAACCGATCGACCTCAAAGGTGCCGTCGGGCCGACGAAACTTCATCAGGTTGATGCTGGCCAGATTGCACGCGGTGTCATCGAGGAACATGTATTCGGAGCAAGGATTGCTGGCGTTGATCCGGCCTGAGTTGGGGCAGGTGTGCCAGCGATTGATTGTCGTGTCGTACTGCACGCCCGGGTCGCCGCACTGCCAAGCACACTCAGCCATCCGGCTGAGCACTTCACGAGCCTTGAACGAGGGGCCAGCCTTTGTGGAATCAGTGACCCAACGGGTTGTCCAGGTGTCGTCGCGATCGGCTGCCTCCAGAAAATCGTCGGTGAGACGCACCGAGAGGTTGGCATTTTGAAAGAGGATCGAACTGTAGGCCTCCCCGTTGAAGTTGGCATCGTAGCCCCCCTTCTCGATGAGCACGCGGGCCTTCTTTTCTTCTTTTGCCTTGCACTCA
>QWPO01000105.1 GCA_003669255.1 Planctomycetota bacterium
CCGACATCGATCTCATCGAACTCAACGAGGCCTTCGCGGCTCAGGCCCTGCACTGCATCGACGAACTCGGCCTCGATCCAACGCGGGTCAACGTCCGCGGCGGCTCGCTCGCCATCGGCCACCCGCTCGGCGCCAGCGGCACGAGGATCACCACCACGCTTCTCCATGCACTCCGCGACGGTGGCGGCCGTTACGGTCTGGCGACGATGTGCATCGGCCTTGGCCAGGGGATCGCAGTCCTCTTCGAGCGGGTTGGCCGATGAATCCCGTTGTGACGATGCAGCGCGAGGCTCCTCCAGCCCCGGGCGGCCAGGCAGTGGCGTCGCTCGTCGATCTCGTGGCCGCGCGGGCGAGCGATGCCTTTGACCGCCCCGCCATCATCGACGGCCTTGCGGCCCGCCACGCCGGCAAAGCCTGCTCGTGGATGTGGGGCGAGCTTATCGCTGCGGCAGTGGAACTCGCCGACGCGGTCATCGCGGCGGGTCTCAATCGCGGTGATCGCGTCGCCCACGTCGGCCCACACGCGCCCGACTGGATTCTCGTCGACCTTGCCTGCCTGCTGGCCGGCGTCGTCCATGTCCCGCTGCACGCCGATGCATCGCGTGATGACAACCAGGCCCAACTCGACTGGCTGGCTCCGCGGGGCGTCATCTTCTCCGGTGCCATCGGGTCCCTCACGCCCCGGGATGTGGCCGGCAGAATCACGATCGATGTCACTCCGGGTGGGCCCATGGCCGCGGCTGGGCTCGGCGGTGATAGCTGGCGTCGGCTGGCCGCGACTCCCGCCGGCGTCCGTGACCGGGTCCAAGGATTCGCACGGCTGTGCGATCCGGAGGCCTGCTGCGCGATCCTGCTCTCCTCGGGCACGACGGGCGTGCCGCATGGCGTGATGCACTCGCAGCGGTCGCTCGCCGCCAATGCCGTCGCGGCAGCCGAGGTGTTTCTCGACGCTCCGCGAGACACGCGGCTCTCATGGCTGCCGCTGAGCCACTCGCTCGCGCTCACCGGCGACCTCGGCACGGCGCTTGTTCGTGGGGGCTGCCTCAACGTGGTTCGCGAGCGTGGCCGCGTGCTCGATGCCTGCCTCGCCGCACCTCCGACCGTGATTCTCGGCGTGCCGGCGTTCTTCGAGCGGCTGGAGCGGGCGGCAGCAACCGGGCGCTTCACCGACCTTACCGCGGCCCTCGGCGGCGAGGTGCGGGTCTGCATCTCCGGAGGGGCGCCGCTCCGCCACCGGACGGCTGAGTTCTTCGCGTCGCGTGGTGTGCCGCTCGTCGAGGGCTATGGGCTCGCCGAGGCAGGGCCGGTGGTCGCGCTGGCAAATCCGCGAATCGCGAAGGTCGGCACCGTGGGGCCGCCGGTGCCCGGTGTCGAGGTCCGCATCGACGATCGTGCGGCGACGCGGGGCCAGCTCCTCGTGAAGACGCCGAGCCGGGCGATCGGTGTGGTGGCTCCCCGCGATGATTCGGCCCGGCCCGTTACCGCCAATTCCGGCGACTGGCTCGAAACCGGAGACCTCGCCGAAATCGACGCCGATGGTCACGTGCAGATCAACGGTCGGCTTGGCGACGTGATCGTGCTTGCCAATGGCGTGAAACTACCGCCGGCCGCCGTGGAGGCGGCCCTCGCCGAGGACGACGCGGTGGCGCAGGTGTGCGTGGTGGGGGCGGGTCAGCGGCGGCCAGCGGCGATCGTGGTGCCAGAGCCCGCCGTGCTCCGGGCCGCGATTCGGCGAATGGGGCTCATGGTCTTGAGTCGCCGTCAGGCAGTCTCCCATCCGCGGGTGCGGGCATGGCTTGCCCGGCGGCTCGCCCGACGTCAGTCGGTGCTGCCGCGGCCGTGGAGGGTGAAGGCGTTTGTGATCGCAGACCGCGCGTTTGACGCGGTTCATGGCGAGGCAACCCCCTCGCTCAAGCTGAAGCGGGGCGTGATCGAGCGGCATTACCATGACCGGGTGCTTCAGGCGGTGGAGGCGATCCAGCGACCGGAACGCAGGGAGACTCGCGGCACCGTGAACGGCTCCATGCACAAGGATGCGGCAGCGGGTCAGCGGCGGTCGTGGGTCATGTCGGCACTC
Organism: Planctomycetota bacterium; assembly: GCA_003669255.1. GTDB lineage: Bacteria > Planctomycetota > Planctomycetia > Pirellulales > UBA1268 > QWPN01. Next base: position 2,078 of record QWPO01000105.1, read on the forward strand.
TGGCATGGTGGCGACGGTGGTTTCGCATCGGCCATGGCGGCTGCGGCCGAGCCGCTGCCGGATCGGATCGAGGCGGTGCTCGAGCGTGCGGAATCCGAGATCGCGAGGCTCCGTGCGGAGCGGAGGCTCTACGAGCCGCTCGCCGCGGCGCAGTACCAGCCGGCCCCACTTGCCGATGCGCCAGCTCCTCCCTCGGGCGTGTTTTCCAGGGAGGCCGAGGAGGCCCTCGGCGACACCGGCCTGTGGGGGCTCGCCGTTCCGGAGGCATTTGGTGGCAGCGGCGGTTCGATGCTCGACCTCGCCAGGGCGACCACGCGACTCGCGGCAAACGTGCCGACGGCGGCCGGTACGCTCGCCGTGCACTCATCGATTGGCGCCGTCTCCGCGATCACGGGTTTCGGTTCGGCCGAGCAGCAGGCGCGGCTGCTGCCGGACCTTGCGGCGGGGCGGCCGCTCTCCATCTTCGCCGCCACGGAGCCCGACGCCGGCTGCGACCTGGCGCGGATCGCAAGCGTGCTGGAGCGCCGCGACGGCCGACTGCTGCTCACGGGCACGAAGATGTTCATCACGGGCGCGACCTACGGGCGGCTCGTGAAGGTGTTGGCTGTGAGCGAGGGCAAGCCCGCCATGGTGGTCGTTCGCCTGCCCGATGCTGACACACCGGAGTTTTGTCTCCGTCGGTATCCGCTTCATCCGCTCAAGCACGCCCACAACGCCGCCCTCGAGTTCACCCGCTTCGAGGTTGATCCCCGCAACGTGCTCGATCCAGGGATGGCGGGCGATGCGATGCGGATCATCTGGCACGGCCTCAACCGCGGCCGCGTCACGCTCGCTGCGCAGGCGGCCGGCACGCTGCGGCTCCTGCTCGCGCAGGCCCGCGAGCATGCCACGCGACGGGTCACCTGGAACCAGCCGATCGCGTCGCGGCAGCTGATCCAGGGAAGGCTCGGCCGGATCACCGCGTCGATCGTGGCCTGCGATGCGCTGGCCGCATGGGCGGCGGCGGCGATCGACGGGGGCCAGAGCGGCGAGTGGGAGGCAATCACGGCGAAGGTGCTGGCCAGCCACTGCGTCCGCGATGCGGCGATCGACGCCCTCGGCGTGCACGGCGGCCGGGCCTTCCTCGTGGGCCACCCGCTCGGCGATTCGCTGCACGACCACTTCGCGGTCACGGTCTACGAGGGTGAGAGCGACCTACTCGGCTTGGCGCTCTTCAAGGGGATCGCCAAGCACCATCCGCTCGCGGCATCGCGCGATGCTGCGGTGTGGCAGCGGGCGGGATCATGGCTTGCCTGGCGGGTGTCGACCGCGGCCGGCGGCACTCGTCGCGACGCCACGATTCTCGACCGTCGGCTCCGCGACCACGCCATGCGGGCCCGCCGGCGGCTGTCGCGGCTGGCCGTCGCCATTGATCGGGCGATCCGCCGGCACGGCCGGTCGCTCGCCCAAAGGCAACTCGAGGTGGGGGCCCTCTCGGCGGCGGTCCGCGACGCAGTGAGCACGCTGGCGGTCGCCCACCATGCCGACGCCTCGGGCGACGACGCGGTGCTTGCCCCCGCAGACGCCTGGTGCCGGCTCGCCCTGGCCCGAGCCGCCGGCCGCATGCCGTCGGCCGACGACCTCACGGCCGTCGCAGCAGTGGGATAAGCCGTATTCTCGCGGTAGGCTGTTAGCAGGTGGGTGAGGCGAAACCTTTCGAGTTCGTCACCGTTCAACTGATACGGATCGCATATGAACCGCGTGGTATTGAAAAGCCGACCGGCCGTGAGGCCGCGGGCGAATCACGCCGGACGCGGTGTCTGGTGGTGGGTCGCCCCACGCCTTACGGCGTTGGGCTTGGACGGTGTTTTGTGAAAGCCGACCGGCCGTGAGGCCGCGGGCGTTCCCTCACGCAGGGCTTTTCGCGGAGTGACCGACGAGGCTGATGTCATGATCGGGCTGCGAAAGACACGATCGAGACTTGCCGTGGCCGTGGCCATGGCCGCCGTGGTGGTGGCCACAACGTGCCTGGCAGCCAACCGCGCGAAGCCCGCCCGGGCGGCGCCGAGGTCTGGTCTGCCGGCCGCGGTGACGACACCGCCTACCGGGCCCGTGATGAAGGTGGCGGCGGTCGACGCCGGTCGACGCGGTCGAGTGCATGCCGAGGCGGCCGAAATCGACGCGCATCTCGCCGCTCGCTGGCAGGAGCACAGCGTCGAGCCGTCGCCGCCCCTCGACGACGCCCAGTTCGTCCGCCGGATCCACCTCGAACTCGCCGGCCGGATTCCCACGTACGAGGAGACGGTGGCATTTTTTCGCGACACCGCCTCCGACAAACGCGACCAACTGATCGAGCGGCTGCTCGCGAGCTCCGACTACGTCAGCCACTTCTACAACTACTGGGCCGACGTGCTGCGTCTCTCCGAGCGGCCCCAGAAGAACCTCCTCTTCGAGCCCTACCTAGCGTGGGTCAAGGACTCGATTCGCACGAATCGTCACTACGACGATTGGGTGCACGAGATGCTCACCGCCGACGGTCGCCTCTGGGAGAACCCCGCCGTGGGCTTCCAACTCCGCGACGACGGCATGCCGCTGCCTTATGTAGACAACACCGTCCGCGTGCTGCTCGGCACGCAGATCGGCTGTGCCCAGTGCCACGACCATCCGTTTGATCACTGGACGCAGCACCAGTTCTACGAACTCGCGGCCTTCACCGCGGGCACCCGGACGCGGCTCGGCGGCGCGGTGAAGTCGGCGAAACCCGGCGCGGAGGCAAAGCCGGTCCCGCCGCCAGCCGTGCGCACGCTCGTCAAGGAAGCTCGCGACTCGAAGGGCAAGAAGGCCGGGGCCCTAGTGCAGTTCATTCAGGCCAACGCCACCTCGGTGAGTTTCCGCGACACCGCGCTGAAACTCCCCCACGACTACCAGTATGACGACGCGAAGCCGTCTGCTCCGGTGGAGCGGGAACTGCTCTGGGGCAAGGTGCCCGCCGGCGTCCGCAACGCCGGCGGCCGCGAGCAGCTTGCCGGGTGGATGGTGTCGCGGACAAATCGCCAGTTCGCCCGGACGATCGCGAACCGCTTCTGGAAGAAAGTCATGGGTGTGGGGCTCGTCGAGCCCATCGACGATTTTCGCGAGGAGAATCCCGCGAGCGATCCGGAACTGCTCGAGCACCTCACCGATCTCGTGCTCCGCCTCGACTTCGATCTCCGCGAGTATGTCCGCGTGCTCGTCTCGACCTCCGCCTACCAGCGGCGGGCGGTGATTCACGACACCACGGACGAGCAGCCTTACCGCTACCCGGGGCCAGCCCTTCGGCGGATGACGGCTGAGCAGGTCTGGGATTCCATCGTGGGTCTCATTGCCCTCAATCCCTGGAGCGTCCAGCGGCCGACGGCGGTGGAGATTGCAAACGTGGCCGGCGTCGACCTCCGCACCGCCACCATCGACGACGTCGAGCAGCAGTTCGACCGGTTCGTGAAGGAGTATGGCCCCGGGGCCTACCAGCGGCGGCTCAACAAGGTCTGCGGGTATCGGGGGCAGTGGCTGCTCAAGGCGAGCGAGATGCCGGCGCCGCTGCCGCTGGGCCACTTCCTCCGGCAGTTCGGCCAGAGCGACCGGGAGACGATCGAGGGCGGGCGGACTGTTCCGACCATTCCGCAGACCCTGGCGATGTTCAACGGCCCGATCACTCACGCGATGCTCGAGGAACGCTCCGTGGTGTATGAGACCGTGATGGAACACGATGCCGACG
>QWPO01000127.1 GCA_003669255.1 Planctomycetota bacterium
GGGGCCGGCTGCGAGCACGGCCTCGATCAGCGACGGGAGATTTTCCCGCTCATTATAGGTTGCCGCCTGCACGAGCACGGTGCCGGCCGGCCAGTCATCGCAGGATTGGAGGTCATGATCGGCCATGGCGGGCGACTGGGTGGGAGTCGACGTTTATGGATCGCGGGTGAATGCCACGCCGTGTTGCTCTTTCGGCGGCGCAAATGATACCTGCGGCAGCGTGGAGATGGCCTTCCGCAGGCCCTGCTCCCAGCTGGCGCGGATCTCCACCAGATCGGAATCGGCGGCCTCGAGCCGGCGATATCGCCTCACCGACAAGTCGTCGTTGGCGTAGACGAGCAGGTCGATCGGCGGCCCGACTGCCACGTTGGACCGCATCGTCGAATCGAGCGAAATGAGCGCATACTGTGCCGCCTGCTCAAGGGTCGTTTCGGCGAACCGGATGCCGCGGTCGAGGATCGGCCGGCCGTATTTGCTTTCTCCAATCTGCAAAAAGGGAGACAGCCGGGTGCAGCGGAGCGGGTTGCCCTGCGCGTAGACGAGATAGAGTTGCGGCTGCTCGCCCCGGATTTGACCCCCGATGAGCAGGTTGACCGCGAAGCCGATCTTGTCGCGCTCGAGAAACTCGCGGTCGAGCGCGGCCACGTCGCGGACGTGACCACCCACGCACCGCGACGCCTCGTAGAAGTTCGCCGCGGTCGCCAATCCCTTTCCCTCGCGAAACTCCTGCTCGAGTCGCGTCATCACCGACTGAGTAAGCGAGAGGCTGCCACTCGAGAGAATCGTGAACATCCGCTCGCCGGGAACAACAAAGTTGTGCATCTTGCAGCACACCTCCACCTGGTCGATCCCCGAGTTCGTCCTCGAATCGGAGGCCATGACCAGACCCTGGTGGGTGCGGATCCCGAGGCAGTACGTCATGAAAACTCCCGTTTGGCGCGCAAGTTGCTGTGCTACAACAGTCGTCCGCGCAGACTAGCGGAAGCGATTCATTCGTCAAGGAATTAGGCGACTCTCGCCTTGCCTCACGCGGAGCCATGCTCCTCGGGAGGGCACGGGCTGCCCGATTTCTGGGCAGGCTTCGCGTTCCTGCGCGGCCACGCTGGAAAGGCTCAGGCGAGCACCATGACCCCTCTGACAACCCCGGTCGTCGATCCAGCGCGACAGGCTTCCCCCGAACCGGAGGTCTTTGCTGGCTACGAACTTGGCGCAGCGTACGACGAGATGTTTGCCGCCCCCGACGGGCCGCGGGCTCATTACGCTGCGCTGCACGCGCGACTGGCGACAACTTCGCCGGATGATTTCCGCCAGCGCAAGGCGATGACCGACCTCTCGATGCGGGAGGACGGTGTGGGGTTCACGGTGTACCGTGCCGAGGAGGGCATCGAGCGGGTCTGGCCGATGGACCCGGTGCCGAGGATCATTCCGGCAGCCGAGTGGCGCCGGATCGAGGAGGGGCTCGTTCAGCGCATCACGGCCCTCAATCTCTTCCTGTGGGACGTCTACCACGAGCAGCGGATTCTCCGCGACGGCGTGGTGCCTGCGAGGCTTGTGCTCCAGGGAGGCTTCTTCCGGAGGGAGTTTGTCGGCGTCGACGTGCCCCGTCGCATCTACGTGCACATCTGCGGCACCGACCTGATCCGGGCGGCCGACGGCACCTACCTCGTGCTGGAAGATAATGCCCGCACGCCGTCGGGCGTGAGCTACATGCTGCAGAACCGTCAGGTGCTCAAGCGGGTGTTTCCTTCCCTCTTCAACGACTACGACGTCCTTCCCAACGACGACTATCCGGCAGCCCTGCTCGACGTGCTCCAGTGGATCGCACCACCGACCGCCGCACAGCCGGTGGTGGTGCTCCTCAGCCCCGGCATCTACAACTCGGCCTACTTCGAGCACAGCTACCTCGCCCAGCGCATGGGGATCGACCTCGTCGAGGGCCGCGACCTGTTTGTCGATGGCAACCGCGTGTTCATGCGGACGACTCGCGGCCCGCGGCGGGTGGACGTCATCTACCGGCGGATCGACGACGACTTCCTCGATCCGCTCACCTTCCGGCCCGACAGCGCCCTCGGCGTGCCTGGTCTCGTAAACGCCTACCGCGGCGGCACGGTGGCTTTGGCCAACAGCGTGGGCACGGGCATTGCCGACGACAAGGGCGTCTACCCGTTCGTGCCCGACATGATCCGCTACTACCTCGCCCAAGAGCCGTTGCTGCCCAACGTGGAGACGTTCCGCCCGGAGATTCCGGCGGAGCGGAGCCATGTGCTCGCCAATCTCGACAAGTTCGTGGTCAAGCGGGTGAACGAGTCGGGCGGGTACGGCATGCTCGTCGGCCCGGCATCGACGCGGGAGCAGCGGGAGGAGTTTCGCGCGGCGATCGAGGCCAACCCCCGCGACTTCATCGCCCAACCAACGATCCAACTCTCCACCCACCCCACGTTCGTGGATGGGCGGCTTGACGGCCGGCACGTTGACCTGCGGCCGTTCGTGCTCTGCGGCGAGCGGGTCACTGTGACGCCCGGCGGACTGACCCGGGTGGCGCTGCCCAAGGGAAGCCTCGTGGTCAACAGTTCGCAGGGCGGTGGCAGCAAAGACACGTGGGTCCTCGCCGACCACGACCACGCGCCCGCCGGAGGGGTCAGCTGATGCTCAGCCGCGTGGCCGATGCGCTCTTCTGGATGAGCCGCTACCTCGAGCGGTCCGAACACGTGGCGCGGGCGGTTGACGTGACGTTCCAGCTCGACCTTGATCTCCACGGGGTGCTCGCTGACCCCGTCGAACTCGAATGGAACGCGCTCTTGTCGCTGCTGCGGATGCCACCGCCGGAGCCGCGGCCCGGCTCGACCGCCGCCGCGGCCGCGATGCGCTGGATCCTGGTCGACACCCGCAATCCCGGCAGCGTGCTCTCCTGCGTGAACCGCTCACGGAACAACGCCCGCAGCATCCGGGGCTCGATCAGTCCGCTGATGTGGCGAGAACTCAACAAGCTTCACTGGCGGCTCACCGACACAGGGCTTCAGGCCCGCGTGGCAGAATCGCCTCACGACTTCTGCGAGGAGACCCGGATCGGCGTGCTCCTGTTTCATGGCGTGTGCGAGTCCACGCTCACGCACGACGAAAGCTGGCACTTCATCCAACTCGGCCGTTATCTGGAGCGGGCTGAAAAGGTCCTGCGGATCCTCGACTCGCGGTACGCCCTGCTCGACTCGGGTGACACGACCGACCTGCCGATCGCGACGCTGCAGTGGGGAGCGGTGCTGCGGAACTGCGGCGCCTATGAAGCCTACCGCCGGCTGTTCATCAGTCGGGTGGAGCCGGAGCGAGTGGTGGAGTTTCTGCTCGTCAACCCGGATTTTCCCCATTCCGTGCGGTTCTGCCTCGCGAAGATCGTTGACTCACTGGCGGAGATCGCCGGCCGGCTGCCCGACCGCTGCGACGACGAGGCGTCGCGCACGGTGGGGCGTCTGCTCGCCGATCTTGTCTACCTCGACGCAGCGGGGCTCGACGGCGAGCGGCTGCACTCGTTTCTTGCCGACGCGATGGTCCGATGTGCGCGAATCGGAGCGCACCTGCAAAGGCAGTATGCGCTCGTGTAACCCCGCGAGACCCGCCACTCGATCGCCGGTACTCGAATCCCGGCACTGGGAGCCACTCATGATCCTCGAAATCCAGCACGAGACCTCGATTGAATACGCCGATCCGGTCACCGAATGGCTCTGCGAACTCCGCATGGAACCGGTGAGCGACACCGCGCAACGATGCCACTCCTTTCGGGTGAATGTCGGGCAGCACGTGCCGATTCACCACTACCGCGACGGCTTCGGGAACCGCGTCCACCATTTCAACATCCTCCGTCCGCCCACGGCGGTGCGGATCCTGGCGGCGAGCGTCGTCGAGACCGACGACGCCCGCGGCGGGCCGATGGCGAGCCAGACAGCCTTCGCGGCGGACTCGCTCGGGCTTGAGTGGGACGTGCCGCTCGAGGTGCTCGACTACCTGCCGCTCCGTGGGCCGGCCCGGCATACCCCCCTGCTCGATCCGCTGCTGGCGGAACTGAAGCCGGTGCCGTGGATGCGCGTGGGCATGTGGGTCTGTCAGGTTGCCGAGTTCATCCGAGGGAAGTTTGAGTACGCTCGCGACGTCACCGACGCCACCTCACCGATCGACCATCTCCTCGAGCAGCGGAAGGGTGTCTGTCAGGACTTCACCCATCTCATGATCGCGGTGCTGCGGTCGTACGGTGTGCCGGCGCGATACGTCAGCGGCTACATCCACCGGGAGAACAACGATTCGCAGAGCCATGCCTGGTGCGAGGTCTGGCTGCCCGACGTGGGCTGGACCGGCTTCGATCCCACGAACGGCTGCCCGGTCAACGAACGGTTTGTGAAGACCGCCGTGGGACGCGACTTCACCGACGTTCCGCCCAACAAGGGGACCTATCGTGGCGGCGGCGCCGAGCGGATCGCCGTCCGCGTGGCCACGCGGACGCTCGATCGGCTGCCGTCAATGTCGTGGCACGAGCAGCTGGCCCCGCTCGACGTCCCGGCCTATGCGGTCCTGCGGACGATGCCGGACTACACGACCGACGCCGCGATTGCCCAGCAGTGACGAGTGCGGCCTGCAGCCCGACGGGGAAAGGTTCGCTCCCGTCGCACAAACCGCGGTGCCCCGTTCGCGGTGCTGAGCGGGTTGGCGGGGAACATGAGACCCCTGTGGAGGGTCCGGGTGTCGCGGTAGGATTGCGGGCTTTCCGGCCTCCCGATTCGGGAGCCGGCCCCTGCCCTTCGCCATCGACCATGTTCGAACCCGTCCGCGGCCAACCCGATTTTCCGGCTCTTGAAGCGTCGATCGCCGCCTGGTGGCGGGAGCGCGGCACGTATCAACAGTCCCTCGAACGCCGCCGTGGCGCTCAGCGGTTTGTGTTTTTCGAAGGGCCGCCGACAGCCAACGGCATGCCCCACCCCGGGCACTGCCTGACGCGCACGATCAAGGATCTCTATCCCCGCTACCGAACCATGCGGGGGCAATACTGCGAGCGAAAGGCCGGTTGGGACACCCACGGTCTCCCCGTCGAGGTCGAGGTCTGCAAGGAGCTCGGCATCCACTCCAAAGCCGAGATCGAGGCCTATGGCGTGGAGCCGTTCATTCACAAGTGCCAGGAGAGCGTCTGGCGCTACATGAAGGAGTGGGAGACGCTCACCGAACGGATCGGCTTCTGGATCGACCTTTCGAAGGCCTACGTCACCTACCACCAGTCGTTCGTCGAGAGCGTCTGGTGGGCCCTTGCCGAACTCTTCGACAAAGGGCTCCTCTACCAGGGTCACAAGATCGTCTGGTGGTGGGCGCAGGGCGGCACGGCGCTCTCCAGCGGCGAGGTGGGTCAAGGCTACAAGGAAGTGGCCGACCCGAGCGTGTTCGTGGCGTTTCCGCTGCTCGATGCCGCAGGCGCTCCCATGAACCGGAGCCTGGTGGCCTGGACCACCACCCCCTGGACGCTCCCTTCCAATCAGTTCGCGGCGGTGAAGGCCGACCTTGACTACGTCGTCCTCCGGGAGGCCGGCATCAGCGAAGGCCCCGAATACATCGTGGCCGAGCCGCTCTCCGCAGGTTTGGCCGAAAAGTTGAAGAAGGAGTTTGAGATCATCGAGCGGTTCCCGGGCTCGGCCCTCGTCGGCCGTTCCTACCAGCCGCCGTTCGACACCTTTCGAACGCCTGGTCGCCCCGAGGCCGCCGCGCTTGTGGCCGGGGGGAGCGACGCCATCGCCTGGCGGGTGGTGGCGGCGGATTTTGTGACCACCGACTCCGGCACCGGCATCGTCCACATCGCGCCGGCCTTTGGCGAAGTGGACTACACCGTGCTCGTCGCCGAGCAGGCCCGCTTCGCACCTGGCAAGGGCCCCACGCTGATCAACGCCGTCGCCCCCGACGGCACCTTCACCGACGTGTTCGGCATGGGGAGCGGCCGATTCGTGAAGGAGTGCGACCGAGACATCACGCGTGACCTGCGGGCCCGCGGACTCCTCGTGCACCAGGAGCAGTACGTCCACGACTATCCGTTCTGCTGGCGGGCCGACAACGACCCGCTGATCCAATACCCGCGGCAGAGTTGGTTCATCCGCACGAGTCAGTTCCGCGAGCAGATGCTCGCTAACAACGCCCGGATCGACTGGCTCCCCGAGCACATCAAGGACGGCCGGTTCGGGAACTTCCTCGAGAGCAACGTCGACTGGGCGCTGTCCCGTGAACGCTACTGGGGCACCCCGCTGCCGATTTGGGTGTGCGAGGAAACCGGCCAGGCCGAGGCAGTGCGATCGTATGCCGACCTGCTCGCCAAGCCGGGCATGCAGGGCGCCGACGTGTTCACGAAGGCGAAGGCGGCCAACCCCGACCTCTCAGACGATCTCAGGGTTCACAAGCCCTACATCGACGCCGTCACCTACGACTCCCCCTTCGCGAAGGCCTCGCGGATGCGCCGGGTGACGGAGGTGATCGACTGCTGGTTCGACTCGGGCGCGATGCCGTTTGCCCAGTGGGGCTGGCCGCATCAAGGCCACGCCGAGTTCGACGCCCAGTTCCCGGCCGACTTCATTTCGGAGGCGATCGACCAGACCCGCGGCTGGTTCTACAGCCAACTGGCGATCAGCACGCTGCTCTTCGGGGATGGTGGCCGTCCCTACCCACATCCCTTCAAGACCTGCATCGTCCTCGGCCACATGCTCGGCGAGGACGGGCAGAAGATGAGTAAGAGCAAGCGTAACTACCGTGAGCCGGCTGAGATCTTCGATAAGTTCGGTGCCGACGCGCTGCGCTGGTTCTTCCTCGCCGGCCAGGCCCCCTGGACGAGCATCCGCTACAGCGAGCGGGCCATCAAGGAGAGCATCCCCGAGTTCCTCCTTCGGCTCTGGAACGTCTACTCGTTCTTCTTGATCTACGCGCGAATCGACGGTTTCGACCCGGGGGCGGTGCTCGAAGAGCCCGGCATGCTCGAGCACACCGACCTCGCGAGAGCTCGCGGCTGGCGACCGGTGGCGGCGAGGGGCGAACTCGATCGCTGGATGCTCTCGGAACTCAACGCCGTGGCCGCGGCGATGACCGTCAAAATGGACGCCTACGACCACTTCGGCGCGGCGCACCAGCTCTCGACGCTCGTCGACGCCGTCAGCAACTGGTTCGTCCGCCGCAGCCGCGACCGGTTCTGGGCCGCCGGCAAGGCCGACGGCGGGCCAGAGACCAATCAGGAGAAGCTCGACGCCTACTGGACGCTCTACGAGACGCTGATCACGATCGCGAAACTCGCCGCACCGTTCGTGCCGTTCACCACCGAGGCAATCTGGCGCAATCTTGCCGGCTCCAGCTTCGGCGGGAAGGTCGCCGAGAGCGTGCATCTCACCGATTTCCCCACCGGCGACGCAGCGCTCGTTGACCACGACCTCGTCCGCCGGATGGCGGTGGTCCGTGACGTATCCTCGCTCGGCCGCGCTGCGCGGGCCGCCGAGAAGCTGAAGGTTCGCCAGCCCCTCCAGAAGGTCGAGGTGATCCTCGCGGAGCCGCGGGCCGATGATGCCGCCTGGCTGATCTCCCACGCCGACCTCGTCTGTGACGAACTCAACGTGAAGCAGTTCGAAGTCTGCGCTGACCCCGACCGCTACATCACGCGGCAGGTGCTTCCCGACCTCAAGAAACTCGGCCCCAAGCTGGGCAAGGATCTTCCCAAGGCCCGCGATGCCTTGGCGAAGGCCGATGCGGCGGCGCTGCTGCATGCCCTGACGGTCCACGGCCGCGCGGAGGTGTCCCTCCCCGGTGGCGGCACGGCAGTTGTGGACAAGGACGACGTCCTCGTGCGGACGACCGCGAAACCCGGCTGGGCGGCGGCGGAGAGTGGCCGCGCCGTGGTGGTGATCGCCAAGGACCTCACGCCGGAACTGATCGCCGAGGGACTCGTTCGCGAGGTGGTCCACGTCATCCAGACGCAGCGGAAAGCGCTCGACCTCGACTTCACCGATCGGATCGAGCTCGTCTTCGCCACGGAGTCGGCAGACCTCCGCACGGCGCTCGAGCAGCATCGCCATTACATCGAGTCAGAGACGCTCGCCGCGTCGGTCCACTTCGGCACGCCGCCCGCGGGCGCCGAGCCGCACGACATCGACGGCCACCCTCTCGCAATCTCAATCACCAAGTCATAAACGGTGCCAGCCACCACATCTGGCTCATCGGCGTAGAGTTCACCTACCGTTCGTACCCAGTGTTGGTGGCTGCCACCTTTTTTATGCAACCGCTTCGTCTGGCCGTCCTGCTCTCGGGCTCGGGCCGCACGCTCGACAATCTGCTGGAGCGGATCACATCGGGCCACCTGGCGGCAACGATCGAACTCGTGGTTTCGAGCCGCGAAGACGTCCGCGGCGTGCGGATCGCCGAGGCAGCTGGGATCCCGGTGAGCGTGGTTTCGCCACGAGGGGCTGCCCTGGCGGATTTCAGCCACGCGATCTTCGACGCGTGCGAGAGGTGTCCTGCCGATCTGGTGGTGATGGCCGGTTTCCTGCACCTTGTCCGCATTCCCTCGCGCTTCGCCGGCCGCGTGATCAATATCCATCCGTCGCTGCTGCCTGCCTTTGGCGGCAAGGGCTTTCATGGGATGCACGTTCACCGGGCGGTGATCGACCGGGGCTGCACCATCTCCGGCTGCACGGTGCACCTCGTGGACGACGAATACGACCACGGGCGGATTCTGCTCCAGAAGTCCGTTCCAGTGCTGCCCGACGACACGCCTGATTCGCTCGCAGCCCGCGTGTTCGCCGCGGAGTGCGAAGCGCTCCCCGAGGCGATCGCCCGGTTTCGGCGATGACCGTCGCGGGGTTCGTGACGGAGGTCGCTCGCGGCTCGCCGCCATAGTATCATAGCAGCATGAAATCTAGTACCACACAGGGTCGGCCGCGGACAAAACATGGATCGTCCTCCGCGGCGTCAGGGACGTTCGTCCTCCGTCTCGATCCGCGGCTGCACGCTGTGCTGCGGCATGAGGCGGTCGCTGCCGGCACGTCGCTCAATGAATGGTGCAGCCGGTCGCTCGCAGCGCCGGGCGCGGCCGGCCTCAGTGCGGCCGCGGAGGCCGTCGTGATGATCCGTGCCGGCTTGGGGGCCGACCTGCTCGGTGTCGTTGCCTACGGCTCGTTCGCCCGCGGCGAGCTGGCAGCCGGGTCGGACGTCGATCTTCTCGTCGTGCTTTCAGAAGGCGTGAAGATCACTCGTTCGCTCTATCGACAATGGGATGGTGTGGTGCCGGCATGGGAGGGACGCGAGATCGACCTTCACTTCGTTCACCTGCCGGACGGGGACGATCCCGTGTCCGGAACCTGGGCGGAGGCGGGCGTGTGCGGAATCGTGCTCTACGACCATGATCTGCTCGTGTCGCGGCGGCTGATCGACATTCGCAGCCGGATCGCCGGCGGCGAGCTGACGCGACGGATGGCCCAAGGCCAGCCCTACTGGATCCACGAGGAGCGCGATGCGAAGTCCTGACCTGGCCGCCGACTACGTTCGAAGGGCACGGGCCCGGCTGGCGGCGGTCGATGCGCTCTATGGGTGCGAGAGTTGGGCTGACGTGGTGCGGGAGTCGCAAGAGGTCGTGGAGTTGGCCCTGAAGGGACTCCTGAGGGCGGTAGGCATCGACCCGCCGCGAATCCACGACGTATCTGAGGTGCTCACGGCCGAGCGGGAACGGTTTCCGAAGGCGATTCAACGGGATCTCGACACGCTTGCCGCGGGGTCGCGGACGCTGCGTCGTGACCGTGAACTTGCCTTCTATGGGGCGGAGGACCTCACGCCCTCGGGCTTTTACACGCAGGACGACGCAACCTCGGCTCGCGAGATCGCCCGTAGGACGGTCGCCGCCGTCGAGCCGCACGTGGGCCGCGGCGACTGACCGGCCCTCTCACGTGGACGCGTCGCTGGGTGGCCGGTCCTCCTGTGGTCACGGGCCTCCGGCAGCCTCGCGGCCGTCGCAGCCGACGATCGCGGCAAACACCGTGGGATCGACGCTCTCGGCCATGAACCTCACGACAGACGCAGTGACCGGATGACCGAGATCCGCTGATCCCCTTGCCAGCGGCGAGGGCCGTGCGCGAGACTCGTGGCCGTGGCGGGGCCTTCGCCCCGGCAACATCACCGCGAGCGGAGTTTCCTCATGTCCCGTTCCCTTGGCAATGTGATCGCCGACTCACTGCAACTCTCGCTCGGCTACGCGGAGCGGCTGCTCAAGAACGTGCCGGCCGACCGGGCGGGCCGGTTTGCCGCGCCGGGGGGTGTGATCGTCGAATCAAACCACCCCGCGTTCATCTACGGTCATCTCAGCCTCTACGCACCAAAGATCCTCCGGCTCATCGGCCACCCTGCGCCGCCGATCCCGGATGGCTTCGAACTCGTCTTTTCGAAGGATGCGAAGTGCGTGGACGACGCGGACGGCGATCTCTACCCGCCGCTCGATCAGGTCGTGGCGTTTTTTCTGGAAGGCCACCGGATGACCATGGGCGCCCTGCGGAGCACGCCCGACACGACGTTCGACCAGCCAAACCCCGCCGAGGGCCGGATGAAGGAACTCTTCCCGACGATCGGCTCGGCCCAGGCGTTTTACTGCGGCGGACACATGATGATGCACCTCGGGCAGTTGAGCGCCTGGCGGCGGATGGAGGGGCTAGGGGCAGCCTGACATCGGCATCGGATACACTGACAGATCCCCTCCCCGGAGCACCTCCGCCATGGATCTCGCACATCACGACGGGCCGATCTCTCACCTCAAGTCGAAGCTCGTCTGGCTGGGCATCGCGCTCACGATTCTCGGCATCCTCGCGATCGCCACTCCATGGGCGGCGGCGACCTTCGTTGACTTCATGGTCGCGGGTTCGCTCCTGGCCGCCGGCATCACCCAGCTTGGTGCCGCGGCGAGCACGTTCACCTGGCGGGGCTTTTGGCTCACCGTGATCTGCGGGGCACTTTCGCTTGTTGCCGGCACGGCGATGCTGGCGATACCCGCCGAGGGCGTCCACGCGATGACCACCTTCATCGGTCTTGTGCTCCTGTTCCAGGCCGCCGCCAAACTGACGGCCGCCTTCTCTCTGCCTCGCGATTTTCCCTGGGGCTGGGTCCTTGCTGATGGCCTCATTTCGGCCCTGCTCGGCGGCATGCTCCTCATGAGCCCCACCCAGCAATCGGGCGTGTTTCTGGGAACGCTGATCGGAATCAACTTGCTGGCCAGCGGCGCGGCGTTCCTGGGCTCAGGCCTCTGGCTCAAGGAACGACTCGGCTGACGGGGAACACCAGTCCCTGCGGTCGTGTTCAGCACCGGCCGCCCCGGTCAGTCTGGCGATCCTTGCCCAGAAGGCTCTGGCTGGCCCCCACGACGCAAGCGTTTCCACGCCCACGTCTGTAGCCCCAGCCTCCTCGGCGGCCGCGAGAGCCACACGCACCAGGGCCTCTCCCACGCCACGTCGTCGGTCGCGAGGATCGACAACCAGCCAGGGAACTGAAAACCGCCGGTTTCCGCCCACCGTGGACACGGCCAGGCTGATGACACCCTGAACCGTGCCGTCAGCGCGAACGGCAGCCCACGCCCGCACGACCCGCCCACTCCGGCCTCGGACATCCGCCGCGAGCCCTTTCGCGGCGAGTGGTGGAAACCCGTCGTCTTCCAACGAGGCCGCTGCCAGCAGGCTCGCGATCCCATCCGACTCGAGGTCGGTGGCGGATACGACCATCACCTGCACCGCTCGATCGGTGAGGCGGCATGACCGATGTGCGGGGAACCGATGCACGATGACCGTCATGGTTCTGTCGATTCTGACGGCTAGGGCGTGACCGACCCGCGTTTTTCCGGTCCGTTACGGCGGATTTCTACCACACCCTGAGAGTCCTACCCTAGGATTCTCAGGGCCGCAGGGTGGCCGTATTCGGCACAGATTCGCAGATTTAAGGACGAAGGCCTTCGAACGACGGCATACGCTCACTCTGGTGCTCGGGTACGCGCATTGTGTGACGGAAATGTAGTTGTTATCTGGCAGTTTTCTGAATATCATAAGCATCGTATGGTTGTTTCCGTCCAGAATCACGAGCGACGCGGCAGGCTTCTCGACCTCATTCGCGTTCGGGGATTCGCGGCTCTCGAGGAGCTTGTGCGTGAACTCGGCGTCTCCGAGTCCACCGTCCGCCGTGACCTCGATGCGTTGGAGGAACAGGGAGCGGCCAAGCGGACCCACGGCGGGGTGCTCTATGCCGGCGGGATGCCCCGACTCGCTGAGTTTGACGAGCGGCAGCCCGCCAACTGGGCGGCCAAGCGGGCTATCGCCTCCCGGGCGGCGGAGGTGATCGGCGATGGCGAGACCGTGCTGCTCGACGGTGGCACCACCACCTACGAAGTCGCTCGCCTACTCGTCGGCCGCTCGCTCCAGGTCGTCACCAACAGCCTGCCCGTCGCCAACCTCTTCGCCTCGGAATCGCGAAGCGACCTCGTGCTCCTCGGCGGCTACGTGTCGCCACGCACGGGTGTCTGCCTTGGGCCCTACGCCAACGAACTGCTCGGGCGGCTGCACGTCACGACCACCGTGCTCTCCGCGGCCGGCATCGCCGACGAGGGCCTGTTCAACGCCCATCTGCTGCTCGCCGAGACGGAGCAGGCGATGCTCCGAGCGGCAAGCCGCGTCATCGTGGTCGCCGACAGTTCCAAGTTCGGCAAGAAGAGCCTCACCCTCGTCGCGCCGCTCGCGGAGATCGACGCCTTTGTCTCTGACGACGGGCTCGCCGAAGACTGGCGGGCCCGAATTACTGCCGCCGGATCCGAACTCATCGTCGCCGCCATTCCGCCCGAAGCCGCCGACGACCACGAATCACGCCCCTCTCCACGCCGTCGCCACGCCTGAGAACGTTCCATGGCCATCGCATCGCCCACGCTCAACGGTCACACCGCCGGCCTCGATCGCAACTCGATCGAGCGGATCGTCCGCGAGATCGTGCTGTCATCCCGCGGCGTGCCCCCATCCCAGGCGGCGGTCTCCCCAAAGGCCGAGCCGAAGCTCGTGGTGAGCATCTCCGCCCGCCACTGCCACCTCACCGACGAGCACGTCGTCAAACTCTTCGGGCCCGGCAGCACGCTGACGCCGATGAAAAGCCTCTATCAAGACGGCTTCTATGCGGCGGAGCAGACAGTGATGCTCGTCGGGCCGAAGCGAAAAATGCTTCCCACCGTCCGCGTGCTCGGGCCAACCCGCAAGGCCTCGCAGGTAGAACTCGCCTTCACCGACGGCATCTCGCTCGGAATCGACCTGCCCGTGCGGCCCAGCGGCAAGATCGCCGGCACCCCCGGCTGTGTGCTGGTCGGCCCCGCGGGCGCGATCGAACTCGCCGAGGGTGTGATCCGGGCCGAGCGGCATGTGCACATGAGCTTCGCCGACGCCGACTTCTTCGGCGTCAAGGATGGCGACCGCATGAGCCTGGCCATCAAGGGCTCGTGCGCGACCGTGTTTCGCGACCTGCTCGTGCGGGCCGACGCCACCAGCAAACTCGAGGTGCACATCGACACCGACGAAGGCAATGCCGCCGACCTCGATCACGCCTCGGGCGTGGAGCTGATCCGACAAACCTGAGACTCATGCCACAGGTTGAAAACCTGTGCTACTTCAAACAGCACCCCGAAACACAGGTTGCCAACCTGTGCTACTTCAGACAACACACCGAACACAGGTTGCCAACCTGTGCCCACCACACACAACACCCCGTAGCACAGGTTGCCAACCTGTGCCCACTCGACGCGATGGCCAAGAAAAAGGCTGCCAAACGAACGAAGAAACAAAACACGACCGTGAAACCGGCGCGTGCCGGTGCGGTTCGCGGGGATGGCCCCGCAAAGGCTGGATGGTTGTTTGATCCCGGAACGGAGCGACAGATGGCAAAGCAGACAGATGCCCTCGGCATGATCGAGGTGAAGGGTTTCACGACCCTTGTGGAATCAGTTGACGCGATGATGAAGGCGGCGAATGTCACCTTCATGGGCTGGGACAAGATCGGCAGCGGACTCGTGACGGCGTTCGTCTCGGGCGACGTGGCCGCAGTGAAGGCGGCGACCGACGCAGGTGCGGCGGCCGGCGGCCGGATCGGCGAGGTGGTGAGCGTGCAGGTGATCGCGCGTCCGCACGAAGACCTGCAGATCGTGCTGCCCACGGGCGGCTGATCGACAAGTGGATCGATACGAAACCCTTCTTCAACCCATTTCAAAGGACATCAGATGAATACGGCGATCGGAATTCTGGAAACCAAGGGACTCGTGGGCCTCGTCGAGGCCACCGACGCGATGGCCAAGGCGGCCAACGTGAAGATCCTCAAGCGGGTGAGCATCGGCAACGCCTTCGTGGCGACGATCGTGCAGGGTGACGTGGGCAGCGTGCGGGCGGCCGTCGAAGCCGGTGCCAACGCGGCCCAGCAGGTCGGCGAACTCGTCGCCAGCCACGTCATTCCGCGGCCGGCCGAGACCCTCGTGGCGGCTTTTCTTGCCTGAGTTCAATCCCGCTTGGCCATCCGTGGCCAACGCGGGATTGGCAGCCCTCGCGAAAACCACCCCCATGAAAATCCTCGTTGCCAACCTCGGCTCCACGAGCTTCAAGTACCGGCTCTTCGACCTGCCTGAACGGGCGGGTCAAGCCGGTGCGGAGCGGGAGCTTGCGCGCGGCGGCGTGGAGCGGATCGGGGCCACCGAGAGTCGCGTGTATGCGACTATCGGCGGGAGGGCGATTGAGAAGGTGATGCCGGTGCCGGACCACGCCGTTGCCCTCCAGGCGGCGCTCGAGCAACTGACGGCCGACGGCGGTCCGCTGACGAGCGTCGACGAAGTGGCGGCGGTGGGCTTCAAGGCGGTGCATGGCGGCCGCGTGAGCGGGGTCGTGCGGGTGGGGCCCGACGTGCTTGCGGCGATGGAGGAAATGGCGGCGGTCGCCCCCGCGCACAATCCTCCCTACGTGCGGGCGATGCGACTGCTCGGCGAGCGGATGCCGGCCGTGCCGCTCGTCGCCGCCTTCGAGACGGGCTTTCATGCGACGATTCCCGACCGCAACGCCCTCTACGCGGTGCCGACCGACTGGGTCGAGCGGCATCTCGTGCGGCGCTGGGGCTTTCATGGGGCGAGCCATCGCTTCGTGGCGGGGCGGCTGGGCGAACTCGTCCCGGGCGGCCGGCGGGTGATCTCGTGCCATCTCGGCGGCTCGAGCAGCGTGTGCTGGATCCAAGAGGGCAGGAGCGTCGGCACGTCGATGGGGATGAGCCCGCAGTCGGGCCTGCCTCAGAACAATCGTGCCGGCGACTTCGATCCCTTCGCGCTGCTTCATGTGGCGAAGCAGACGGGGCGAAGCTTCGAGGACCTGCTCGTGGAGCTTTCGGGCAAGGCGGGACTGGCCGGGATGTCGGGCACCTCGGGCGACATGCGGGATCTCGAGGAGGCGGCAGCAGCCGGCAACGATCGGGCGCGGACCGCGATCGACGTCTACGTGGCGTCGATCCGGCACTGGCTCGGCGCGGGCATCGTCGAACTCGGCGGGCTCGACGCCATCGGCTTCGCGGGGGGGATCGGCGAGAACTCGCCGCTCACCCGGGCGGCGGTGGTGGCGGGCCTCGGTGACCTCGGGATTGCGATCGATGCCGAGAAGAACACCGCCAAAGCCACGGGAGAACGCGCGATCCACGCCGCCTCGTCGCGGGTCGCGATCTGGGTGATTCCTACCAACGAGGAGTTGATCGTCGCCCGGCAGGCGCGTGACCTGCTGGCGGCCGACCGCGGAACCGCGAACGGAAAAGGTGCCTGATGTTCGTCGCCCTGGTGACCGGCTCTGTCGTGGCCACGCAGAAGACCGAATCGATGACCGGCCACAAACTGCTCGTCGTGGAGCCTTACCGTCTCGACGAGAAGACACGGTCCACGCTTGTCTCAACGGGCCGCACCTTCATCGCCGTCGACACACTCGGCGCGGGTGAGGGTCAGTTCGTCCTCGTCACGCAGGGCTCGAGCGCCCGACTGACCCCCGAAACCAAGTCTCTGCCCATCGACGCCGTGGTGATCGGCCTGGTCGACACCGTTCGCGTCGAGGGGAAGGAAGTCTTTAGCAGGAAATGAACCCATCTATGTCCACCGCTTCGCCCAACGTTCCCTCAAGCGCCTCCGCTCCCGACATCGCCGCGATTGTCCGCCAGGTGATTGAGCAACTCGGAGCCTCCAACGTGGCGTCCGCCCGGCCGGCGGCTGCCGCCTCGCCGAGTGCCACCAGCTCCTTCGCCGGTGCCAACGGCGTGTTCGGAAGTGTGGACGAAGCCGTCCGCGCCGCCACCGAGGCCTTCGAGCAGCTCGAGCGGCTCGGCGTGGAAGGTCGCAAGAAGGCGATCGCCCACGTTCGCCGGATCGCCATCGACGACGCCGAGGAGCTCGGCGGGATGGAGTTTGCCGAGACGAAGATCGGCCGGCTCGACCACAAAATCGAGAAGCTTAAAGTTCTCGGCGAAAAGGTGCCGGGCGTCGAGTTCATGCAGAGCGAGGTGTTCAGCGGCGACCACGGCCTGGCCGTGATCGAGCACGCCCCGTTTGGCGTGATCGGCGCGATCACCCCGGTCACGCACTCGCTCCCCACGATCGCCTGCAACGCGATCAATATGATCGCGGGCGGCAACACCGTGGTCGTCAACCCGCACCCCAGCGGCCGGCGGATCGCGGCCGAGGGCGTGCGGCGATTCAATGCCGCAATCCACCGCGACATCGGCATCGACAATCTCATCTCGCTCGTGGCCGAGCCGTCGCTGGAGTCGGCGGGCCAACTCTTCAACCACCGGGGCGTGAAGCTGATCTGCGTGACCGGCGGCCCGGCGGTGGCGAAAGCCGCGCTGCAGTCGAGCAAGCGCGCGATCGTGGCCGGCCCGGGCAATCCGCCCGTGGTGGTGGACGAGACGGCCGACCTCGACAACGCGGCCCGCTCGATCATCGCGGGAGCCGCCTACGACAACAACCTCCTCTGCATCGGCGAGAAGCAGGTGTTTGTGGTGGCCAGCGTGTTCGATCGGATGATGGCGGCGATGGAGCGGGCCGGGGCGCTGCGACTGAGCCCCCAGCAGGTTGACGCCCTCACCAAGCGGGCGATCGTGATGGCGGGCGAGGGCGCCCACCGGCACTGGGTGCCCTGCAAAGACCTCCTCGGCCAAGACGCGTCGCTGCTGGCGAAGGCCGCGGGCGCTGCGGGCCGCGAGGGCCTGGAACTGGTGTTCGGCGAGACCGACAACGACAACCCGTTTGTTCCGACCGAGCAGATGATGCCGTTCGTCCCCTTCGTCCGCTGCCGCGACGTCGACGAGGCGATCCGGCTGGCTCACGAGAGTGAGCATGGCTTCCGCCACACGGCGATCATCCACTCCAACGACGTCCGGGCGATGACGCGGATGGGCCGCCTCCTCGACACCACGCTGTTTGTGAAGAACGGACCGAGCGTCGCCGGCCTCGGCCTCGGCGGCGAGGGGTACCTGTCCTTCTCGATCGCCACGCCAACCGGCGAGGGCGTCACCACCCCGCTCACGTTCACCCGGCAGCGACGCTGCACGCTTGTCGACGATCTGCGGATCCTCGGCAGCGCCTCGGCCGTTCGCTCGTGATTCCCCACCCCTGACCAAAACCTCCTGACCGACCGACACGCCCATGCAACTGGCCCGGATCATCGGCACGACGACCGCGACGGTGAAGCACCCGTCGCTCGCCGGTGCGCGGCTGCTCGTCGTGCAGCCCCTGATGGCCGACCGCCGGTCGCCGGACGGCGACCCCCAGATCGCCGTCGACACGGTGGCAGCGTCGATCGGTGACGTGGTGGTGATCACGAGCGACGGCCGGCTGCTGCGAGACATTCTCAAGAGCGAGGCGACCCCCGCCCGCTGGAGCACGATCGGCCTGGTGGACACCCCATGAGCACCCCGATGACGCTTGACGCCGCTGCGGTCCAGGCCCTCGTCGCGGAGGTCGTGCGGCGGATCCTCGCCGCCCAGGCCCCGACCGCTGCCACGAAGCCTGCCGCTCCTTCACCGCAGCCTGCGGCCGCAGCGAGCGAAACAGCGATGTCGATACCCGACCGCGTGATCACGCTCGCGCATCTCGAGAGGCTGCCGGCGGCGGTCCGCGAGGTGGTCGTCGATGCCAAGGCCGTGATCACTCCCTCGGCCCGTGAGCATGCCAAGGACGCCGGGATCTCGCTCGTCCGCGGCCAGCCGGGCGGCACGACGGCCGTTGCCGCACGCCCCTTCGTCATCGCGCAGGCCGCCTGCCGGGGCGACGCCTCGGCACGCACCGCGGCGATTGCCCGCGCCGTGCCCAGTGCTCAGCAACTCCCCGCCTCCGGCCTGGCGGACGTGGTGGCGGCCATCGCCGCCCACGCATCGAAAGACGCCGCTCGCGGAGTGCTCCTCACCGGTCGCCCGGCCGTGGCGGTGGTGCTGGCCAACCGCTCCGCGAGCCTTCGGGCAGTCACTGCCCGCGACGCAGCCTCGCTGGCGGCAGCCGCCGCCGACACCGCCGCCAACCTGCTCGTCGTCGATCCCGGCCAGTTCACCGGTGGCAGCCTGGAGCGAATCTGTGCGGACTTCCACCGCGCCGCCTCCGGGCCGCTGCCGGCGGAACTCGCCGCCACACCCCCCGGCTGCGGCTGCAAGACCCACGCACACTGACGAACTCTGTCCATTCACCATGAACACCATGAACAACCAACCGACAGGCGAAGGGATCGGCGTGAGGATGACGAGCGTAGGCGTATCCTCGCCTCGGCGAGGCAACTCATGCCGTCCCGAAGCCGGATTGGGCTAAAAGACGTATGCGACTCGGCAAAACCATCGGCACTGTGACGCTCGTGCAACCCCACGCGACGATGCGCGGGGGCGTGCTCCGGCTGGTTGTCCCGCTGGCAACCGCCGATCTCGCGGCTGGAGACGGCCCAGCCGAGCCACTCGTGGCCTGGGATGACCTCGGTGCCGGCGACGGGCAGCTTGTCGCCTTCAGCGAGGGGGGCGAGGCCGCCCAGCCGTTCCGACCGCTCGACAAGCCCGTGGACGCCTTCATCGCCGCCCTGATCGACCACCTCGACGTGACCTCATGACCGACACGACCCTCACAGCCAGCACGCACGCCGCCGCCCGCAGGCTTTTCGCGTCCGACAAACCGTCCGCAACCCGCAGCATGGGCAAGAATCGTTAGGACACTCACCCCGTAGGAGCAACCCACCATGGCGAACATCACTCCCAAGACCACCGACAAGTCGCTCAATCAGCTCAAGGAAGAGATCTGCGACATCGGCCGCCGGATCTACAACA
>QWPO01000180.1 GCA_003669255.1 Planctomycetota bacterium
AACAAGGGACGTCGTAAGAAGCGCGCAGACCAGAACAGATCGCATCATGCCAGTGCCACCTTTGCCCACAGCATCTCTTATCGGTTTTGGCGGGTGGGAACTGGGGGGGAGTTTATCGGTTGTTGCAATTAATCATACACACAAAAAGCGTCAGCGTGTTATCGATAGAAATCTAGTCATAAGTACTTGGTTTGTATTAATATTTATTATAATGCTCAAGATAAGCGGGTTTGCTTGCAATGTTACTAATTCTTCGACGCAATGGGCAAATTCAAAGGCAGAAATGACTCAGCCGCTCAATTCGTACAGGTTGGAATGGTTTTGATTAGCAGAAACAAACGTGGAAGAGGTAGCGGCAAAAGTATTGACAAATACAACAACCCGACTACTGTATAACAAGGTTCAACTTGAGGTTGCTTGAAATAATATTAGGGCTAGTCATGGTTATTCCAAAACCTATCGGCAACTCCAAACCAAGTCATTTAAATTTGGGAGACCAGCGAATAGCATTCACACTGATTGAACTCCTTGTGGTTATTGCGATTATCGCAATCCTTATAGGGCTTCTTGTTCCAGCAGTTCAAAGAGTGAGAGAGTCTGCAAATAAGTCAAAATGCGCCAATAATCTAAAACAAATTGGTTTAGCTGTTCACATGTATGCCGATACCAATGATGGAATGTTTCCTCAAACGAGCCATGGCAAAAGTAATTTTTCGACTGTCTGGATCAATACTTTAGCCCCGTATCTTGAAAATGTAAGTTCAATACGCATTTGTCCTAACGACCCGAAAGGAAAAGAGCGTCAAGAAAATCAAGGTACCAGTTACTTGTTGAACGATTACATCAGTGACCCGGGTGAAGGAGCCTGCTTTTTCCTGAGCAAACTTCAAAGCACAACAGAGACAATGATTGTTTTTACCGCATCTGATCGCCGAGGGACAGCTATCACAGAAGATCATGCTCATGCTCGGAACTGGTTTCGGCCTGTTGGTATTTCTGACACGAATGAAGCGCGTTGGTCACGGATTCTCAGTGACATACAACCGGACCGATTTTTTGGCTCGAGAACGGGAGACCACGCCTCGGGTGTTTCAAACTACTTGTATGCGGACGGACATGTCGCGTCTATCCCTGGTTCAACGGTCCGCAATTGGTCTGATAGCATGTTTAATTTTGCCCGACCGCCGCAGTAATCGCTTTAATTTGGCCGACCTCGCAGTTATCCCTTACTTTGAATTTCATCAAGGAGTCTGATATGAAGAGCAGTCGTATATATAATAATAATCGCGCCTTGGTCATGCTTGAGGAGTTGGAGTCACGAACTAATCCGGCAGTTTTGGATACATTTTTAACGAACGAGCATGTCGATTTAGGTGTTAATTTTTCGGGATCCTCATGGTCTTTGACTGCGAATAATGAGAATGCTCAGACAGATTTGGCACCAGACAGGGCCCTTCTTTATGTGAATGTCGAGGATTCTAAGAAAACACGTCCGGCGAACCAGAATTTTGATTTTCTTGGTGTAGCCTCCGGGCAGGAATTCTATCAACTGCCGACAAGCCAAAACGCCAACCTATTATATCTCGGAGTCAGTGCGGAGGCCACACCCGGGTCCGCCATTGACAGTTATAATCCATCGACGGAGTCGAATGGGCGTGTCACAAGTTCAGGCAAATGGGTTCGTATGACTTTGACCGATGTCAAGGGAGCTGCTGGCGCGCCTGCCCCCGGAGTTTTCTCGGTATGGCAAGACGGTTCGAGTGCGCCCAATGTCTTTATGTCGACGTCAGATGGTATAACTTCGAACGATTCCCTTTGGCTTCTAGCTGGAGGGCATCAGCACTTTAATTTCGGTTTCAGCGCCCCGGGGCGGTATGAAGTAACTGTGAAAGGATCAGCATTTAGTGAAGATTCAAATGCCGGTTCGACAGGAGCTAAAACAGAAAGTAGTCCGGTCACCTATTATTTCTCGGTTGGAAGCGTCGGGCAGATCAATTTTGACAATCCAACTTATTCCGTGAATGAAAATGGTGGATCAAAAATAATCACGGTGAATCGAACCGGGGGAGCGGACGGTAAAGTCACCGTCAATTATTCAACAACTAACGGAACCGCCACATCAGGTTCTGATTACACGTCAAAAACAGGTTCACTGACATTCGGCGATCTGGAGACCTCGAAAACTATCGTAGTGCCAATTATTGATGATGCCGCAATCGAGGGGAATGAGACGATGACAATTTCATTGTCATCTGCTGCGCCCGCAAATATCGCGAATTATTTGTTGTCAAGGGAAAGCGCTTCTAGGCACTTGATTCCTTCCGGAGCGTCTGCGGTATTGACAATTGTTGACATTGAAAACAGTTTACCAACGATTTCGTCTTTAAATCCAGTCACAGTAAATGAAGATTCTCCTGTCGGGCCGATTTCGTTCACGATAGGTGATTCCGAGACGCCTGTTTCCAACCTTGTTGTCACCGCGGTTTCTTCCAACAAGGTGTTGGTTCCGGACTCAAATATTTCATTGGCAGGAACTGGTTCCAGCAGAACGGTCACGCTTACACCAATATCAAATCAATTTGGAACCACAACTATATCAATCACGGTCGCTGACAGCGACGGCGGGACAGCTCAATCGGGATTTCAGGTGACTTTTGATAGCCAGCCAGATGATCCTGTGATTGGCGCTATCGCCGATGTTTCGATACTTGAAGATACTGCCACCGATGTTCCGATTGTTGTATCAGATGCCGATGGCCAGACAGTCACTTTGACAATACCCAACAGTTCATCATTTTCAACATTAGCATCCATAGCGGTAAGTGGAACTGTTCAGTCGCCGATTTTGCGGATCACTCCAGTACCCAACGCGTCAGGTGGACCTGTTTCCGTCACGGTGCGCGCAACAGACACTACCGGAAGATTTGCCGAAAGAACATTTAATTTATCCGTTCAGCCTGTAAACGATTCGCCCACTGTTGTTAATGATTCGGTGATAATCAATGAAAACGCGGCATCAACATTCGTCGATGTCCTTTTAAACGATTCGTCTGCTCCCGAAAATGATGGATTAACCATTCAATCGGTGACGCAGGGTACCAAAGGCGGGACTGTTTCGTTGAGCGCGACAGGAGTCTTCTATACACCCGCATCCAAATATTTCGGAACCGACACGTTCACATATACTGTTGTTGATGGAGGCGGAGAGGTAGCAGTTGGTCAGGTTACAGTTGTGGTTGTTCCCGGTCCAAGATCACCTGTTGGAGTTCATGATGTTTTCGCGGTCAATTCATCACCTGATACGATATTTGGGAATGTTCTTCTTAACGACACTGACGCGAACGGGGACAAGCTTGCCGCGGTGATCGGTCAATTGCCGACACGAGGCAATCTTGAATTTAATCGGGACGGATCCTTCAAATACGATCCATTTACAGTTTCCATTAATCCCCCATCAGGTTTGTTTTCCGGCGCGGACAGTTTCACATACACACCTGTTGAATTCGGATCTGTAATCGATGGTCACGTTGATCTTGGCGTCGGATTTTCCGACGGCGCCTTCGATCTGCATATTCATGATGAAGAAAATGATATTGAATATTCGCCAGATGAAGGATTGATCTATGTTAGTGACGCGGCCAAGGTCACAAGGCCCGCAAACACGGCGACTTCAAATTTTGATTTCATCGGTGCTCTCGCTGGAAGCGAGGTTTGGATTATCAGCGAGGCTCAGGAAATTCCTGGAGTTGTTTTTCTTGGTTTGGCCACAGAAGAGATTGGTTCTGGTATTTTCCAGGGGGACACGATTGACCTGAATCTTGTTTCTGTCTCGGGCCCTGGTGAATTTTCATTGTGGAATACCGATGGTATTGGTGGATTGAATGTCGGTATGGCTAGCTCGGATGGAATTGGTTCTTCTGATAAAGTTGAATTGATCACCGGTTCGCATCAACATTTCAACTACGCATTCAGTGCGGCCGGCCGGTATGAGGTGCGAGTTCGCGCCAGTGGAACCACCGTTTTGAATTCATCTCTGATTACCGCCGAGGCCACATATGTGTTTTCTGTTGGAGAATCGATTCCCATCGGCGAACCTGTGACGGTGAACATTAACCAGTCGCCAAGAAGGGCTTTCGAGGGTGCTGCTGTTGAGGGGCATACCGATATCGGTATCGGATTTACCGATGGCGCGTTTGATCTGCATATTCATGATGAAGAAAACGATATTGAGTATTCTACTGATACTGGAATGCTTTATGTCAGCGGCTTAGCCAGACAACTGCGAGGTAACAATCCCAACCTTGATTTCATTGGAGTGAACGCGGGCCAGCCAGTATGGATTTTACCGTCTGATGCCGAGGTTCCCGGATTGTTGTTTCTTGGATTTGGCACCGAGGAAATAGTTCCTGGCACGTTTAAGGCTGATAGCTTTAAACTCAACCTGTTGTCCATGAGTGGGCCGGGCCATTTTTCGATGTGGAATACCGATGGTATTGGAGGTGTTGTTGTTCGCATGGCGACGTCTGATGGTGTCGGCCCAAGCGATTCTTTAGGTCTTATTGAAGGCTCGCATGGCCATTACAACATCGCATTCACCCAGCGTGGTCGATATGAAATCACACTTCAAGCAAACGCGTCGATGCCTGATGGGTCTCCAGTGTCTGCGACCGGAACCTATATTTTTTCAGTAGATAGCTTTGGCGCGGTAAGCTTCAATGTCACCGCCTCGAATGTTGTTGAAAACTCTGGAAAATCAAATGTGATTTTGACACGCACTGGTGGAGTGGATGGTGTTTTGAAAGTTAATTTAACCGCATCAGGCAACGCGGTGCTTGGTAGAGATTACTCATTCCTTCCCACAATTACATTTGCCGATGGACAAAGCACAGCTATTTTCACTGTTAATATTATTGATGATATTTTGTTCGAGGAGACAGAAGGCGTTGCTTTCCGAATCAGCAACACCGAACCACTTGGAAGCGATGGTATCGGCTCAAAAACATCATTTAATTTGACAATTAGAGATAATGATTTGCGTTTCGCCAACGACCCAATGAGGATAAGCATTGTGACGTCGGCTTCCGGACCGACCATTACCTTGCAAAACATTGTCAATAATCAAAAGCGCACATTTCGTCCGCTATCAGGTTATCGGGGACTGATCAACACAGCATTGGCTGATGTCAATGGTGATGGGCACAGAGACGTTATCATTGGAACGGCGAGCCAAGGTAAGGTTGTTGTTGTCAATGGCAAAACTGGTCAGACACTTTTTGCCTTTAATCCTTTTGGAGCTGGATATTTAGGCGGAGTAAATGTCGGTGGGGGCGATATCAATAACGATGGACGGTCTGATATTGTTGTCGGTGTTGCTAAAGGAAGCGCGCCTCATGTCAAAGTGTATAACGGGCTTAACGCTGGTTTGCTTACGAGCTTTTATGCGTTCTCAACGTCATACCTTGGCGGAGTGAGGGTCAGTGCTGGTGATATCAACGGAGACGGTAAAGGCGAAATAGTTGTTGGAACCGCAAGTGGTTTACCTGTCGTTGCCGTTTTCAATAGCACGGGTCGTTCCGTACGTCAACTGACTGCATTTGGAAACGCTAGTTCTGGAGTGGATGTGTTTGTTGCCGATCTGAATCGGGATGGTAAGGGGGAAATTATTGTTGGCACATTAACCGGTGTTTCGCGTTTGGCCATTTATAACGAGAATATGCAACTCCAGAAAACATTCTTGCCATTTGGAGCGAATTCAAGA